>JBDSFL010000681.1:0-4215 GCA_039919545.1 Thermoanaerobaculia bacterium
GGCCCGCTGGGTTATCGAATCGAACGTCGAGGACCAAAAGGAATGGCGCGAACACTATGGGGATGTTCCTCGATGATCGCGCAACCTCTCTGGGTAGTGGTTGCTTCGATTGCAGCGTGGGTCTACGTCCACGTCTATTACTTTTCACTCAGGAAGCGCGAGAGCGTTGAACTCTCAACTTCTTGGTCCCTCCAGCGACGCGCCGTCGGGGGTGAAGTGCGACCTTCGCACTTTCTTGTCACCGTGCTCCTTCCGGGACTTGGTGGTTTTTTGCTCGGAGACAAGGTGCCGGGTGCAATTTTGAGCATTTTTCATTTGTACTTCGTACTTGTCGGTCTTGTGAGCGCGCCTGGACCAGCAAAGACGGCTGCGCTGGTGATGATCTGGGTAAATCTCTACTCGGCGTTGGTGCGACTCGTTACTCTCCAGAAGGGAATGCAAGGAGCGCGACAGGCTAATGTGTTCGCCTTGGCTCACAAAAGAACTCCCGAGAAGGAAGGGCACTGATCGTGCTGCGCGAAGGGCCCGAGTAGACACCCACGACCGACGTGGGCAAGCTCCTCGTGGCAGCGGTCGGGTATATCTCGAGTCCCTCCGTGGGAACCCTGACCACGCGGCAGGTCATCCCCGTTCAGGCTGTCGTGACGATGCCGGCCGGTTCGGGGGCGTTTCGCGTGAAACTCAAGTGATTGCCTGATCCGTCGTACTGATTCGTCTCTGGCTTCTCATTGTGGCTGCCGAGCATCATCTCGCTCTTGCACTAACTAACGATTATCGTAATCGTCGCAACGTTGGGCCTCGGCTTGGCCGATATTTGGCAAACGCGTTCGAAGGTTGCGCTGACGGTGCTCCTCTTTATAAAGTGGGCGATACTCAGTGCTATGGTGTCGGCGCTCATGTAGAAGCGCGGATTTCTAAACAGGAGCCGATTTTCCCGTAGAAGTCAGCATCATCCCGACGCCGCAACGCGGCGTCGGCCGGGTTGCGGTAGGGTTGCGCGACCGGGACAAAGAGAACCCTGGCTGTAGAAGCAGCCAGGGCGGCTCCTGCCAGAAGCCTGAACAAAACCTAACGAGGTGCTGAGGGTTTCATATGCGGCGGTCGATGTCCAGCTCCCGGCGAGGGGGCAGAATGTCGATCGAGCCTGTTCAGAGGCGGCGTTCGTGCGGGCATTGCGTAAGGCCATTTCAGATCTGTGAAGGCTGCGACCGTCAGCATCTTTACGGCAGCCGCGAGTGTCGGCGAGAGGGCCAGCTGAGGCGCCGACGAGAGGCAAATCGGCGCTACCGGCAGAGTGCCGAGGCGCGGGACGACCACCGCGACCGGCAGCGTCGATACCGGGCGCGTCAGCGCAGTGAGCCGAGCCGCGTGCCGGATGACTCTTCCCCAGACACGGGCGATCAAGGCAGCCTGCGTGCGTCGCCGCCGAGCCTCGTTGAGGCAGGAGCGAAGACGGAGGTGAGAGATGAAACACGACGACCCACCGGCAGGCTGCACGCAGAACGGTGTGATGGCCGAGGCTGCGCGGTCTGCGGCCGCCAGAGCCCCCTTACCGACACCGACCACGAGCTGGGGCTGAAACGTGATCGGCGCCGATCTGAAGGTCGAGATTCGAAGGCTGTTCTACGCAGAGCACTGGAAGGTGGGGACGATCGCAAGCCACCTGGGGGTGCACTACGAGACGGTCCAAGCGGCCGTTGCGACGGACGCGTTTCACCGTCCGCGACGGGGCGAGAGAGCAAGCCTCGTCGATCCCTACCGCGACTTCGTCAAGAGCACTCTGGCCGCGTATCCGGCTCTGAGGTCCACGCGTCTCTACGACATGGTCAAAGCCCGCGGCTACCCGGGCAGCGTCGTACAGCTGCGCCGTGTTGTGGCCACGATGCGGCCGACGACGCGCGAAGCGTTCCTGTCGCTTCGGGTCTTCCCGGGCGAGCAGGCCCAGGTCGACTGGGCGTCCTTCGGGACGGTGACGATCGGGCGGGCTCAGAGGAAGCTTTCCGGATTCGTCCTGACGCTGTCGCACTCGCGGGCGTTGTATCTGGAGTTCTTCCTCGACCAGTCCCTCCCGAGCTTTCTGCAAGCGCACGTCCACGCCCTTCACGACCTGGGCGGGGTCCCGAGAATCCTCCTGACCGACAACCTCAAGAGTGCCGTCCTTGCGCGCATGCCAGGAGTCGTGCGCTTCAACAACGCCTACCTCGACCTGTGCGCCCACTACCACACGGCCCCGCGGCCCTGCGCCGTGGCCAAGGGAAACGAGAAGGGCCGCGTGGAACGCGCCATCCAGTACATCCGGCACGCCTTCTTCGCCGCCCGCCCCTTCACCACGCTGAGCGACTTCAATCGTCAGGCCCTTTTGTGGCGTGACGAGGTTGCTCACCAACGGCCATGGGCGGGCGACGACCATTTCACGGTGGCGCAAGCCTTTGAAGAGGAGCGCCCGGCCTTGCTCCCCTTGCCCAAGCATCCCTTCGAGGCGCATCACCAAGAGACGGTCCGCGCCAACAAGTCCCTCTACGTCCGCTTCGACCTCAACGACTACTCGATCCCCCCCGAAGCGATCTGCCGCACCCTGACCATCATTGCCACCGTCGAATGCGTGCGCATCCTCGATGGTGACAGGCCGGTTGCCACCCATGTCCGCTGCTGGGACCGCCACGCCGTCATCGAGGACCCCGCTCACCGGCAGGCTCTTTTGACTATGAAGCGGCGAGCGATCGGGCAGACGCCCCTCACGCGTCTGCAAAGGGCCGCTCCTCAGGCCGAGGCGTTCCTCTTGGCCGCCTCCAAAAGGCAGCTCTCGGTAGGCGGCGAGGCCAAGCGCCTGCTCAAGCTGCTCGATCTCTACGGCCAGGACGCGCTGCGGCTGGCTCTTGCCGAGGCTCTCGAGAGACAGACCCCTTCGAGCGCCTCGGTCGAGCTCGTGCTGGAGCAGAACCGCAGAGCCGCCCGCAAGAAGCCCCCGCTCCCTCTGGACCTCACCGATCGCCCCGAGCTTTCTTCACTGCATCTCGAGCCTCAATCATTGGAGACCTACGATGCCCTCGCCGCAACGCACGATCCAGACCCCGAAAACTGACCTCTCGGCAGCTCTGGAAAAGATCGGCCTGCGCGCTACCGCGCAGAGCCTCGACGATCTCGTCACACGCGCCACCAAGGGGCAGTGGACTCCGCGCGTACTCGTGGAGCACATCTGCCAGATCGAGACGAGCGACAAGTCCGATCGAAGTCTTCAGCGCCGCCTCAAGAGAAGCCACATCGGCCGCTTCAAGCCTGTGGCCGACTTCGACTGGGCCTGGCCCACGAAGATCGACCGTCCGCTCATCGAGCGCGCCTTCACCCTGGAGTTCGTCCGCCGCGGCCACAATCTGGTCCTCATCGGCAACAACGGCCTCGGCAAGACGCTGTTTGCCAAGGCCCTCGCCGACGCCGCCGTCAACGCCGGCTTCTCGGTGCTGTTTCGCTCCGCGTCCGAGCTGCTCGATGATCTGGCCGTCGACTCGCCGCTGCTGCGCCGTCGCAAGATCGCCAAGTACGCTCGCGCTCATCTTCTCTGCCTGGACGAGCTCGGCTACCTCTCCTACGACGAGCACGCCGCCGATCTCTTGTACACCGTCCTGAACCCGCGGTACGAGGCCTCTCGCTCCACGCTCATCACGACCAACCTGGTTTTCAAGGACTGGGGAACGGCCTTCCCGAAAGCTGCGTGCCTGCGCACGCTCATCGACCGCCTCACGCACCACGCCGACGTCAGCGTCATCGAAGGCGAAAGTTACAGGACCCGCGAGAGTGAGATGGAGGCCGCCGCCCGCCGCAAACCGGCTCGCAGAGCGGCCCGACCGTGACCAGTGATGAACGCGCCTACGTCCGGACCGTCATGGCCGCCTACGTCGCCCTGGCGGACACGCCGGGCAAACCCCGTCCCATCGACCGCGCCTTCGCTTTGCGGCTGTGCAGCGAGAGCGTCCCAGTTTCCATCGTGCTCGCAGCGTTCGTCCTCGCCTCCGCTCGACGAACACGCCGTCCTTCGTCCGCCTCGCAACTCCCTTCGATCCGCTCCATGGCGTACTTCCGTCCTGTCATCGACGAACTCATCACCAATCCACCGCCGCCCGGCTACCTTGCCTATCTCAGCCGCGCCGCCGGCTCCTGTCCAGATTCCCGCGGTTTGTCGTGATCGCTGACACTATGGGAATCGGCATCCATATGAGC
>JBDSFL010000688.1:0-11289 GCA_039919545.1 Thermoanaerobaculia bacterium
CCGCACCTACCGCGTGCAGCTCGAAGCGGCGCCGCAATACCGCGCGCGGCCCGAGGACATCGGCACGTACGTCGTCCGCTCCGCGACCGGAGAGATGGTGCCCCTGTCGGCAATCGTCACGACCTCGTTCACGAGCGGGCCGAGCGCGGTCGCGCGCTTCAACGGGTTCACCTCCGCTCAGATCTCGGGGGACGCGAGCCCGGGCACCAGCTCGGGCCAGGCGCTCGACGCGGTGGAGGACGCCGCGCGGGGGCTCTCGTCTCAGGGCGTCGGCATCGAGTGGACGGGCCAGTCGTACCAGGAGAAGCGCGCGGGGAGCGCGGCGATCCTCGTTTTCGGGATGGGGCTCCTGATGGTCTTCCTCGTTTTGGCGGCGCAGTACGAGAGCTGGTCGATCCCGCTCGTCGTCGTCTTCGGCGTGCCGTTCAGCTTGCTCGGAGCGCTCCTCGCGATCTTCTTTCGTGGCCTCTCGAATGACGTTTACTTCCAGATCGGCCTCGTCACCTTGATCGGGCTCGAGGCCAAGAACGCGATCCTCATGGTGGAGTTCGCGAACGCCGCCGCCCAGAAGGGGACTCCGCTCCTCGAGGCCGCTCTTCAGGCCGCGAAGCTCCGCTTCCGCCCCATCCTGATGACCTCGCTCGCGTTCATCCTGGGCGTCATGCCGCTCGCGCTCGCATCGGGTGCGGGCGCCGCGAGCCGGAACTCGATCGGCACCGGCGTGGTGGGCGGCATGGTGCTCGTGACGGCGCTCGGCGTCTTCTTCATCCCGCTGCTGTTCCTGCTCGTGCGCGGTTTCTCCGACCGTCTCTTCGGCACGACCTCGACCGCACCGGCCGATTCGGACCGCGCGGCATGACGGCGCGTGTCATGACGGAGCGCGCCCGGGTGCGTTTCGCCTTCCTGATCTTTTCCGTGGCCGTGCTCGGGGCGTGCACGCTCGGCCCGAGGTACGTGCGGCCGGCGGCCCCCGCCCCCGCGCGGTGGCAGGACGCTGAGCCTTCGCCCGACGCCGTCGCGAACCTGAGCTGGTGGCACCTGCTGAACGACGAAGAGCTTCGCGGGCTCGTGAAGATCGCTCTCGCCGAGAATCGGGACGCGCTGCTCGCCGCCGCTGCCATCGAGGAGTTCCGCGCGCGCGTCGGCATCTCGCAGGCGGACCTCTATCCGTCCATCAACCTCACGGGTGAGGCGGGAAGGGTGCGGCCGGGCCTCGACGGCACGCGCGACTCGGCGTCCTTCGCGGCGAGAGGCGGGTTGTCGTGGGAGATCGACGTGTGGGGGCGCATCCGCCGCTCGAACGAGGCCGCGCGGGCCGAGCTGCTCGCGCGCGAGGAGAACCGTCGCGCGGTCGTCCTCACGCTCGTCGGTGACGTGGCCTCGGGATATTTCCTGCTTCTCGGGGCGGACCGCGAGCTCGACATCTCGCGCCGCACGCTCGCGTCGCGCAACGAGACGCTGCGTCTTTCGCGCTCGCGCTTCTCGAGCGGCCTCACGTCGGAGCTCGACGTGAGGCAGTTCCAGGCCCAGGCCGCGAGCGCGGTGCAGAGCGTGGCCCGGCTCGAGCGGGAGCAGCGGCAGAAGGAGGACGCGCTCAGCGTGCTCCTCGGACGAAGCCCTTACCGCCTGCCGCGCGGGCACGCTCTCGAAGCGCAGACCGTCCCTCCGGACGTGCCTCCGGGCCTTCCCTCCGCGCTTCTCGAGCGCCGGCCCGACGTTCTCGCGGCCGAGCGGGCGCTCGCGGCGGCGACGGCGCGCATCGGTGTCGCCCAGGCGGCCCGCCTCCCGTCCTTCTCGCTCACCGGCCTCCTGGGTGTGCAGAGCGCGGAGCTGTCGAGCCTGCTCGACTCCCCCTCGCGCCTCTACCAGCTCCTCGGCACCGTGGCCGCACCGATCTTCAACGCCGGTCGCCTGAAGAACCAGGTGCGCGTCGCCCAGGCGCAGGCCGTCGCGGCGCGTCTCTCGTGGGAGAAGACCGTCCTCGTCGCGCTCAAGGAGGTCGAGGACGGTCTCATCGCGCAGAGCACGTGGCGACGCGAGGTGGCCGCGGCGAGCGAGCAGACCGAGGCGCTGCGCGCGGCGGCGCGCCTCGCGTCCGTCCGCTACGAGAACGGTGTCTCGAGCTATCTCGAGGTGCTCGACGCGGACCGCAGCCTCTTCGCGGCCGAGCTCGCGCTCTCGCAGACCGAGAGCCAGCGGCTCGTCGCCTCGGTCCGTCTCTTCCAGGCCCTCGGGGGCGGCTGGCCGGTCTCTCCTTAGGCGTTCCGGGCTATCCTCTTGCTCCCGACTTCGAGATGTCGTGAGACCTTCCATTCGAGCATCAAGAGGAAGGCGTGAAAGGCACTAACAGATGCGCAAGGTCAGCACCCGGATCGTGTGTGGCGTCGCGTTCTTCTTGCTGCTGGGTTCGGGCGCCGGGCCCGCCAGCGCGGGCCATCGAAGCCCTCCCCAGCATCTCGACGATGCGGGGACGACGTTCCTCGCGCGCACCGTGGCTCCCCGGACGGGACCCGTTCGGGGAGACGACGGCCGCATCCATGTGCTTTACGAGCTCTGGATCACGAATGCCAAGGCGCTACCCGCCACCATCGAGCGCATCGACGTGCTCGACGGCAGCGACCACGCCCGCGTCCTTCTCAGCCTGACCGGTGCCGACCTCGCCACCGCGAGCACTCGCCTGAGCGGCCGTACGGCGGGTGCCGGTGTCGTTCCTCTGGCGCAGGACGAATCGCGCATCGTGCTCCTCCATCTCGCGTTCGACTCGCGCCGCGACGTCCCGGAGAACCTGATTCATCGCGTGGCCGGCACCGGGGCCGCGTCCTCCGCGTCGAGCGCACCGGGCCCGATCGCCGATCTCGTCGCCCGCGTCCCGCTCGACGCTCTCAACCCGCCCGAGCTCAGCTCCCCGCTCCGCGGAAACGGCTGGGTGGCGATGAACGGCTGCTGCAAATACCCGGGCGTTCACCGGGGCTCGCTGCAGGCCGTCAACGGGGGTCTCGAGATCTCGCAGCGTTTCGCCATCGACTGGCAGAAGCTCGACGACCAGGGGCGTTTCGTCGTTGGAGACCTGAAGGTCCTGAGGAACTGGGCCGGATACGACCAGCCGGTCTACTCGATGGAGGACGGAGTCGTCGCGGCGACAGGCGACGGGCTCGATGATCTTGTGCCCGGTACGCTCCCCGATCCGTCCACGATCACGATTGCCAACATCAGCGGCAATTTCATCGTCGTCGATATCGGCCGCGGTCTCTCCATTTTCTATGCGCACTTCCGCAAGGGAACTCTGAAGGTACGACCCGGTGATCGGGTGCGCACCGGGCAAGAGCTGGGGCGCCTTGGAAACAGCGGAAACACCTCCGGGCCGCATTTGCACATGCATCTGATGAACGGTCCGTCGCCGCTGGGCTCGAGCGGCCTTCCGTACGTGCTCCGCTCCTTCACGTTGACGGGAATGATCGATCCCCAGCAGCTCGACGCGGCCGTCGACCAATCGGGCACCTGGGGGAATCGCGCGACCTTCTCGCGGGCCGGCCAGGAGGCCCGCCTCCCGCTCGACCTCCACATCGTCGACTTCCGCCGCTGACACCATGCTGCGTCTACGAATACTCTCTCTGGCCTTTGTGCTGCTGCTCGCCCCCGTCGCCACCGCGCAGACGGCTCCGCGTTTTCAGCTCACCCTGGAACCGACGGCCTGGTGGTTCAAGGAAAGTGCCGCGACCATCCCGCTCGTCACGGACGGGTTTCTCGGGCAGGCCGGTACGCACGTGCTCCTCGGGGGCGACCGCCTCGACACCCGCACGCGAGCGGGCCTGCGCCTCACGGCCTCGTTTGCGTGGAGCTCACGCTGGAGCGTGGAGGCCAGCGCTTTCTTCGTGCCGTCGCGCTCTACCCGTCGGAGCGTCGCCTCGAGCGGCACCTCCGGCTCCACGGATCTCTTCATCTCGTATCTCGACGCGCGGACGGGCACCGAGGAGATCAGCGAGCTCTCGTTCTCGCCCCAGTTCGCAGGCACCGCGCGCGAGGAGCAGACGAGCCGACTCTTCGGCGCCGACCTGAACGTGGCGCATTCTCTGCGCGCCGGCCGCTGGCGCCTCGAGGGTCTGGTGGGAGCACGAGTGCTGAGCCTGCATGAGACCTTCGCCTTCACGACCAGCAGCCCGAACCTTCCGCCCGAGCCTCTCGATGTGTGGGAAACGCGGGACGAGTTCACGACGTCCAACCGCTTCGTGGGGCTCCAGGCCGGGGCTCGCGCGCGGCGCGCGTGGGGAAGCTTCGCCGTGTCTGGATCGGCGAAGGTGGCGCTCGGCGTGATGACGCAGTCCGTGCGCATCGAGGGCGCCCTGATCACGAACGACTTCGACAATTACGGTGCGACCCAGACGTTTTCCGGCGGCTACTTCGCCGTTACCGGCAACGCGGGGCAGCATTCCCGGCGCGTCTTCACGGTGGTGCCCGAGCTGGGCCTGGATCTCGGCTACGAGCTGTCCCCCTCGATGTCCATCTCGCTCGGCTACGGGCTTCTCGCGGCCACCGACGTGGTCCGGCCGGGCCGGCAGATCGATCGCAGGATCGATCCCACGCAGAGTCTCGTTTATGGCGGCGAGCCGCAGCCCGGCCCGGCGGCTCCCCCATCCGTCCGGTCCTCCTTTGAATTTCAGGGAGAGAGTTTCTTCGCCCAGAACCTTCACCTCGGACTGACCGTTCGATTCTGACGAGGAAACAGACCATGCGCACCACGTCCACGCTCGTTCTTGCCGGGGCCGCGCTCGCCATCGCCACTCTTCTGACGAGCCATACCAGCCTCGCCAAGGACAACCCGTTCGAGAAGTGCCCCCGTGTGAAGGGGACGACCGAATCGCTCAAGCAGCTCCCGGGCGATGTGGGAGACGACCTCCAGGTGGCCGGCGGCGTCTGCCTGGTGAACGCGGGCACGTTCAAGTGGCGGCACGTGAACATCCTCGAAGGCGGAACGCTCTCGTTCCAGGACGAGACGATCGATTTCTGGGCCGATGGAATCCTGGTCGAGAAGGGGGGCGCGCTGATCGCGGGGACGCCCGCGGCCCCCATCGGGACGAAGGCGGGTGCCGTCGTCACCATCCACCTCTACGGCAAGGACCAGGGGGCGAGCCCGTTTGGAAACAAATCGGCCGGGCTCGGGATCCTGTGCAAGAGCGGCCCTACGTGCGGCGTGCCCGAGGCGCTCTGGCACGCCAACATGAACATGGCGACGCACGAGCCCGTCCCGGTGGCACAGGCGCGGACCATCGATCAGATCAACGCCGAGCCCTATCCCGGCAAGACGGAGAAGATCACGCTCGGGGCCGACTACTTCTATGGCTATCACCCGCTGCCGTTCGACGATGGGCGTGAAGAGGGCTACTTCGGGTACAAGGTGCTGGGAGTCTCGTACGGCGGCACACTGAAGCTCTTTGGCAAGAAGGGCGTCTGCACGAGCAACTGCGGCCTTCCTTCCACGACCGGGCAGAGCTGGGTGCGCCTCGCCGAGACCCTGACGCCCGATGAGGCAGGCTCCCGAACCCGCACGTTGAAGCTGGACGCGCCGGTGGACTGGAAGAAGGGAGACCAGATCGTCGTGACGACCACGGACTATTTGCCCGGGCATTCCGAGCAGCTCACCGTGGCGGCCGATACGAACAACGGGACGAGCGTGACGATCTCCACATACGACGATGCGCTCGGAGAATCGCGAGGCGATCCGGACGATCCGAACGCGCAGCACCCGCCCGATCCCGCCCGGACCCAGAAAGTGCGCTACAGCCACAACGGCCAGCGGTACTCGCTTGCGGCCGTATCCGATGGGATTCTGGATCCGACGCTCAAGGCCAGCGGCGCCGAGACACGTGCGGCCGTGGGACTTCTGACGCGCAGCATCCGGATCGTCTCGGAGGGGAACGCGCTGGGGCAATCGCTGAATCAGGCGGCGCGCGAGCGCCCCGAGGACGGCTACTTCGGCGGCCACGTCGTGATCCGGCAGGGGTTCCAGGCTTTCCAGATGCAAGGTGTCGAGCTGTACCAGCTGGGGCAGGGCGGCCGGCTTGGGCACTACCCCATCCATTTTCATCATGCTCGCCGCACCCCGAAGGACACGTTCGTCAAGGACTGTGCAATTCACGATTCCATGACGCGCTGGATCGTGCTCCACGGCACGCACGACGTCACGCTGGCGCGCAACGTAGGTTACAAATCGATCGGGCACGGCTACTACCTCGAGGATGCCAGCGAGATCAACAACACGTTCGACGCGAATCTCGGAATCCTGGCGCGCGCGGCCGTCATGAATGCCGACGGAACTCCCCAGCGCGACAATCCGCGCAAGGTGCCGGGAATCCTGGCCGCCCCCGACCGCGAGCCCAGCACCCAGCGGAGCCGCTCGGTGGAGCGCGTGCCGTATCGCTCGGACTACGATCACCCGACCGTCTTCTGGATCACGAACGGCTGGAACGACTTCCGCTACAACATGGCGGCGGGCGCCGGCGCTTGCGGCGTGGCGTACTGGCTGCTCCCGGCCTACAACAGCACGATGTCCAGGGACATGAAGTGGACGTCGTACGCCTCCATGCAGACCGGCTTGGCGCGTGCGGCCATGACGCCGCTGAAGTCTTTCATCGGCAACTCGGCCGTGGCGACGCAGCTCTCGTTCAATACGGTCGGCGATACCGCGCCATGCTTCGGAATTGGCAATCCCGATCCCTTGCGACCCGATCAGCCACGCGTCACGCCGTATCTCGAGCCCGTGTTCAATCGGCTCGCCCCCGACTTCCCGCAGGGGGACCCGAACAGCCCGGCCGTGATCGCCGCGCGGGCCGCGCTGTCCAATTACTACCCCAACATCGATCCTGGCGGCGGGCGGTTCGCCACGCAGTGCGGCGACGGCACCGACGAGCGGGACTGCAGCGTTTTACCGAAGCGCTGCTCGAGCGGCGGCGACAGCGAGACGAGCTGCATGATCACGAAGATCGACGGCTATACGTCGTCGTTCCACTGGGCCGAGTTCAACTTCGCCGCGATGTGGCTGCGCCCGCAGTGGTATCTGGTGACCAACAGCGTCCTTTCCGATGTGCAAGGGGGCGGGCTCAACTTCGTCACGGGCGGGGGCTACAGCGCCTCGGACCGCATCAACGGGCACTGGGCCGTCGTGCAGAAGAGCGTCTTCATCGGCCAGAGCCAGGGTGAGCAGAGCGTTTTCGCCCTGAATGGCGGGCCGATCAACCCGCGCGGCCTCCAGTGCGCCGGGGTGAACGACGGGAACGGCTTTGCCACGCTGCCGGGTAACTACTGTCTGGTGCCCGAAGAAGGCGTGAGCTTTCCGATCAGCAACTTCGGGATGAGCCAGCGCCTCTTCAGCGTGTACGACGGTCCCGCCTTCCAGGATTCGAACGCCTATCTGAACATCAAGAAGCGCGTCATCGACGATTGCGTTCCTCGCGTCGATACCGCGAACCGCGTGGGCACCTGCAACCCGCCCGTCCCCTGGACCGATCGCCAGGGGCTCAAGCGCCTGCAGAGCCACTGGCTGGCCGGCCTCGTGCAGGGCCTGCCGAAGATGAAGCAAGGGGCAGCCGAGGTCGGGTACATGCCCAATGCCGCCATCGGCTGGAAGCAGCCGAACGGTTTCTACTACCCTCCTGCCTTCCACTCGGACCGGCTCTTCTTCGGTGGAGACGTGGAGATCCGGCATTTCGTCATCGAGCCCGTATTCCGGGAACCCACGCCGGCCGCGCCGAAGCTCTTCATCACCGCGGCCGAGACGACCGCCGTGTCCGAGCACTTCACCCTCTTCAACACCGAGCTCTTCAAGGGGTTCACGGACGTGGACCGGCAGACGGTGCTCAACGACGACGACGGGTCGCTGACCGGCTATCGCGACACCATCTCGGTCAACCTCGATCCGTTCTTCACGGGGCCGCGCGAGGTGATCGAGTGCCTGTCCGACGCGACCGCGCGGACGAGCCCCTATGAGCACGTGACGACCGTCATCTATCCGCGGTGCGCGGTAGAAGGCACCTGTTCGAGGAGCTACGAGAAGCCGCCCATCCCAAATCCGCACGAGGGAGACTGGGACCGCGCCTGCTCGAGCCCGGAGTGCTACGGCGTGCCGCTCGTTCGTCAGCACCTCACGAAGGCCGATGGCGGCGAGGCCAAGAGCATCTTCATGATGGGGCAGGCCATCGGTCAGCGGAACAGCCTGACGGTGAACCACGGCACCTACTACGTGGACACGACGAAGGGGCGGCGCGTGCAGGAGCAGGCCGTCTACCCGCCGAACAACGATTGCAACATCTCGGTGTTTCGCAAGGGAGAGGTCTACAACCTGTTCCTGATCTTCGGAAAGCCGAGCACGAAGCAGACCTACCAGATCTTCGTGGGAAAGAATGCCGCGTTCGACGCGGCGCGCGACGTCTGGATCACGCAAGCCGACATCCGCATCGACCCGATCAAGTTCACCGACGGCGCGGCCCCCCCGGCATCCTGGAAGCCCACCTACGACCGCGGGACGGGGATCCTCACCGTGACGCTCGATTTCGGCGCGGTCGCGAATCTGGATGTGGCCTTGAAGTCGGCGCGTGAGGAGAACTGCCGCCCGAAGACCTTCTGCGAGTGGAAAGACGACGGAAACGCGGGAGCAGGCAGCTGCCGCGAGATCGTGACCAAGAGCGAGGGAGTGTGTCGCTGGGCCGTGAAGGATGTGGATTGCCCGTCGGGCGGCGGTTGCTACGGCATCGGCTTCCGGCTGCCGCCGGAGTTCAGCACCGACCCGGCCACCGACCCGCGGCCCGCGCCGGTCTGCCTCAAGACCACCGATGCCGACTTCACGAGCTGGAACGTTCCCATGGCCGCCGTGGCCGCATCCCTCGCCGGGAATTGCCCTCCCCAGGGTGAGGTGCCAAGAGACGGCTTCTGTGATTCGCCCTGATCAGTTCACCAGCGCCGCCAATGCCTTTCCGCCAGGTTCACGCCAGAAATATCACTTCATCACCCATTCGGATCTTCCCTCCACGCAGCACCTCGGCGTCGAGAGCGAGGCGTCCCTGGAATCGCCGGCCGATATCGCGCAGCACCTCCGGGTCCCTCACGAGCGTGTCCGGGTCGACGATCGTCATCGGGCAACGGCCGCGCCGCGATGCGATCCGGATCGTGACGTCCCCGATCCGGAGCGTCCCGCCGGGCCAGCCCGTCTCGGCCATTCCTTCCACGCCACCCACGAGGATGTTGGGGCGCAGGCGCCGGATGTCGCGTCCGAACGCGGCCACTGCGCCGTCCGTTGCGACGAGGAGCGGCAGGACGTCGAACCGCTCCGGTCCGTCGTCGGCGACGAGCCAGGCGTCCTTTCCTGCCGCTTCCCGAACGAGCGCGAGCGCTTCGCGACTCTGCCAGGGGTGACCGTTCACGAGCGGCAGGCCATCCGGGCCGCGGGTTCCCGTGAGCCCGAGCAGCAGATGGTGCCGGCGCGAGGTACGGACGCCTTCGGGCCCCCGGACGTGGACGATCCGATCTCCTTCGATCCCATTTCGCGTGAGGTTCGCTGTTTCCAGGGATTCACCCGCAAGCGTCTTCACGGGATACCGCCACAGGCCCTGGACGCTCAGTGTCATCGGTCTTTGCCGGCTTCGACCGCTGCGGGTTCGAAGAGGCGCCGCTCGTCTTCGCGGATCGCCAGGTCGTTGATGCTCGCGAATCGGCGTGCCATCAAGCCCTGGTCGTCGAATTCCCACATCTCGTTTCCGTAGGAGCGATACCACTGGTCCGCTTCGTTTCGCCATTCGTATTCGAATCGCACGGCCATCCGGTTGTTGCGGAATCCCCACAGCTCTTTCTTCAGCCGGTAGTCGCGTTCGTTGGCCCACTTACGAGCGAGGAACCCTCTGATCTCCTCGCGCCCCTTCAGGAATTCCGTTCGGTTCCGCCATTCGGTATCCACGGTGTAGGCCATGCAAACCCGCTCGGGATCCCGGCTGTTCCAGGCGTCCTCGGCGGCTTGCACCTTCATGAGCGCGGTCTCGAGCGTGAACGGAGGAACGATGGCTGCGATGGCGGTCGTCATGAGCTTTCCTTTCAAAAAGGGCTCCCTCGGCGTCGCCGAGGAAGCCCCGCTGCCGGATCGAAATCGGCCGATGCCTACTTCGCGTTCTTTCGGGCCAGACCCTTCCAGTTCGCGTTGGCCTTGGCGACGTTGCCGTCGAACTCGGCGTTGAATTTCTTCAGGATGTCGCCGTTGAGGTTGAGGTAGAGCTTTCCGTTCCGGACCTGCCACGTCGTGATGTCGACGGGAAACAGCTTGTCGATGGCGACTCCGAACGCGCAGAAGCCTCCGTACTGGGGCGCGTACTCGGCCGGCTTCGCGGTGAAGAGATTCTTGTGCTCTTCGCTGCTGAACAGATACGTCGCTCCCTGGTACTCGGCGCTGATGAACGGCGATCCGTTCACCGGCTTGGCGTCGGTGAAGAAGGCGACGGCGTCGTAGCCGTTCACGGCGATCTTGCTGGCGCCGGCAACGTTCACCAGGTTTCCAGCGAGGACGGGGGTCGTGCTGGCGGCGAGGATGGCGAAGGCGGCGGAAATGAGAGAGGTCTTCATCGATACTCCTGTGCGGCGGGTTTATTTTTTCTTGCCGCAATTGTCGTATTGCAGCCGGGATGCCAGGGGGGGGCACGACGTCTCAAGTACCTGTGGCTACGCTTGTTAGAACGTTTCTATGGCAAAATCGGCTGACAACGAGTTATCGTCATTCAACGAAAACTCGTAGTTGAACCGACGAGACTTCGTAGAAACAAGAATGCAAAGCGCCAACTTTCCGCAGCTGATGGTCCACGTCGCGCGCGAGCGGTCGATGGCGAAGGTTCTGGACGCCATCGTCGACGGGGTCGCGCGCTGTCGGGACGTCGTCCTCGCCCGCATCTGGCTCGTCGACAAGGGGGATGTCTGCGCAAGCTGTCGATTCCGTCCGGAGTGTCCCGATCAGACGCGCTGCCTCCACCTCGTGGCGAGCGCGGGAAACTCTTCGGAGCCCGCCGAGACCCATGGTCGCCTCGACGGCGCGTTCCGCCGATTTCCGCTCGGCGTGAGAAAGATCGGCCGTGTCGGCGCGACCGGTGAACCTCTTCTCGTTTCTGGACTGAGCGGGGACGAACCTTGGGTGGCCGAACCTGCATGGATTCGTCGCGAGGGTGTGCGGTCGTTCGCGGCGCAGCCGCTCGTCTTCCGTGGCGAGGGGCTGGGTGTGTTCGCGATCTTCGACCGGGGTGTCCTCGCGGAAACGGACTTCGCATG
>JBDSFL010000696.1:0-6920 GCA_039919545.1 Thermoanaerobaculia bacterium
GTGACGAGCCCAACACCGTAAGCGAGGCCGGCGCGCGGCTGGATCTCGCTCACCCAGCCGAACGTCAGGAAGTTGATGCGGGTTCCGTCGAGCGCGATCTGCGCGAACTCGTCGCGGTTCACCAGCACCCCCAGCGTGGCTGTCAGCCGGCCCCACGTGCAGGAGTCCTGCACGAACGCCGAATACGTCCGCGCCTTGCCGGTTTGCCGCGGCTGCCGGGTGTAGTAGCGCGCACGGATCTCGGCCGCGCTGGAAACGATCAGGCTTCCCCAGCCGTTCGTGGAACGCACCAGGTCGTAGGTGTCGGTCTCGAACCCGCCCCCGAGCTTCATCTGATGCTGCGTGGGCCCCAGCTCGAGGAACCGGCTCGCCGTGAGCCTCACCTCGTCGCGACGATACGAATCCCCGAGGTCCGCGAATTCCGCGACACCCGAATTCCCGTCGCTGCGCGCGGCGTCGACGGTGGCGCCGTAGTCGCCGAGGCGAAGGGGGTCGATCGTGCGCGGCTGAGCGGTGAGGATCGTCCTGGCCTGCTGGGTGTCGTCTTCGGTCAGGTGGACGTACCGCGCCTCCACGTACGAGTCCCTCGAGACGAACCAGCTGCCGGTGACGTTGGCCACGTTGTTCGTCGTCTCGGCGTCGTATCCCGCAGTCTCAGCATCGAAGGGCCCGAAGATGCTCTCCGACCGACGATTCGTTCTGGATATCGCATCTGCTCTTGCTTCCCTCGTGATCGGCCCGCCCGCCGTCCTCTGGATCAGGGCTCCTTCGAGCCCCCACCGTCGACTCCCGGCGAGCCGACGAGACGGACCATCAATGCGAGCAGGATGGCGACCGCTCCGGCGAGGATCCCCCAGAACACCTTGCGCGAGGTGGCCTCGAGCGTGGGGCCGGACGGAGCCGCACCGGTGCTGTCCAGCGAGATCTCGGTGGCTGCCGCGCCGAGCAGACGAGGCGCCAGGAGCGCCAGGTCGTAGCGCGGCGCGTCCACGCCCGTGGCGCCCGCGAGCAGGCGGAGCATCTGCCCTTCCTTGCGGAAGAACCGGAGGCGATAGGAAGTGAGAAGGAGCCGCGGTTTCTGCAGCGCGAGGGGCGCGTTGTCACCGTCATCGATGGCGAGAGTGAGATCCCCCCGCTGGCGGCCCGGCATCGTGAGCGTCAGGGCGGGGGCGGGCGAATCCGGATCGGCGTGCGACCAGAGCGCATCGGCGATCGTCGTCATGCCCGCGTCCCGCTCCTCGCCCCGAGGGAGCGGCGTGTCGACCAGAAGCAGCGCGTGCCGGGTGAAGACGCGGGACGGGGTCTCGATCACGAGACGCGCCTCGGGCAGCGAGCGATAGGGCTTCTTCACGCGGTAGAACGTGCTCGACGCCCCGGCAGGATCCGCGGAATCCGAGCGTCGCGCGGGCGGAGCCGCAATCGGCGCGAGCGGGGCAAGCTCCAGCGACAGCGGCTCGGCAAGCGTCTCGAGCAGGTACGGAACCTGACGCCCGTCCGTCGTGGCGATGCGGATCCCGCTCAGACGCTCGGTGGCGGACAGCAGCGCGACATCGAGCTTCAGCGCCGTGAGACCTGGCGGCGAAACGGGAATTTGCCGCACGACGGGAAAGAGCGTGACGTCGATCGGAGCGCCGTCGCCGACGCCCGTCGCGATCGACGCCGGGCTCGGGCCCGTGAGCGTGCGCGCCACACCCCAGCGTGCGGCGGCGAGGTCGTCGATCGAATCTTGTAGCGACTCGCGCGTGGCCTCGAGATCGTAACGGGGCGCGTTCACATTCTCGCGGCCCGTGCGCGCGACCAGGGGCGCGCCGTCCGCGCTCTCGAACACGATGCGGGGCAGCGGGGCGAAGCGCGCGCGGATCCCGGTGAGAGGAAGCGGCGCGTTGCTGCCGTCTTCCACCTCGAGGTCCAGCCCAGCTTCTGCTGGTGCGGCGAGCGGAATGAGCATCTCGTCGGCGATCAGCTCTCCGCGAACCGCACGCCTCAGCATCGCGGATCCGAGCTCGGTCGGCACGAGCTGGCTTCCCGCCAGCCGCGCCTCGGAGATGCGCGCCGCACGCAGCACGTTCCCTCCCGACACGATCAGCTCGAGCGCGCGAATCGGCAGACGCGCCGCGGGGAGACGCACGTGATAGCGGCTCACACCGGGTTCGCTGGCGCGCTTCTCGAACGGCACGGTGACCGAAAAAGGCGGCGCGGGCGATCGCCGATCGGCCCGGCGAGCCCGCAGCGTGCGCGGCATCGGCACCCGCGCGCTCGAGGCGTCGTCCCACGTGAGTCGAAGGTAGCGAAATATTCCGGGCGGGAAATCGAGCGTGGTCCTCGAGAGCTTTTCCTGAGGCAGATCGAAGAGGGTGGCCTCGTCCTCCAGAAGCGTCCAGCGGGCCCGGTCTCCGCTTCCCTCGAGCCGCACCCGCTTCATGAAGGGGCTCGGAATTCCCGTCACGGTCAGCCGATCGATCAGCTCGGCCTTGCCGAGATCCGCCTCGACCCCGCTCTCCTTCTTCGTGGGCGCTACCGCGAACAGGCGGGCCGGCAGCTCGTCGGGCGAAGGCGCGCGGGGCTCGATCAAGAGATAGGGCACCTCCGTGCCCGCCGCCGTGAAGAAACGGAGATCCGAAAGGAGGCGGTCCCCTTCCCGCGAGCGGCTGGCCGACAGGAGCGTCACGTCAACCTCGAGGCGGTTCAGTCCGCGCGCCGCGGGAAAGACCTCGCGCTCTTGCGCGAAGGGGGTATTCGATTCGGGCCCTGCGGGTGCGGCGGGCGAGGCCGCGAGCACGCCGCAGAGCAAGGCCGGCCAGAGGTGCTTCACGCCCGCGGCTCGTCTGCTGGTATGGCTGGTGCCGTCGCGCGCGCGAGCACGAACTTCTGGATCGCGAGCGCCACCAGGGCCAGGCAGATCGCGAGGCCGACGAAGGAGCCCACCCGGTAGAGACCGCCGAGCCGTCCGAGGTCATGGACGAAGGCCTTCAGGATCGTGATGACGAGAAGCGCGATCGAGGCCATCCGCACCGGCCGGCTCTGGCGCATCACCCCGGCCGTCAAGAGGCCAAGCGCGAACAGGAGCCACGCGATCGTGTAGGCCAGATCCTGCGCGAGCCCGGCCCCGTCGAACTGAAACGTCAGCGCGGGACCGGTCGAGAAGTAATCGGCCACCTCGATGTTCACGAGCAGGAAGAGCAGCAGGGTGGCCAGGGGCGGAAGGAATTTCGACGGGCGCGGGAGATCGGGTCGGAGCGACTCGTTCGTGCGTGAGAGAAAGTACGCGGCGATGAAGAGCGAGGCCGCCGACACGAGGTAGGTATAGGAATACCAGTTCAGGATCGGCATCGATCCGCGCGGGTGATAGCCCAGCACGGCGCGGTTCAGGGTGAGGCGCACGAAGACCGCGAGCAAGAGACCGACCGACGTGGTGAGGAGCCCCCGATGCGGAAGGCGCGTGAAGAGCCACGCCAGCGCTGCTCCCTCGATCGCCCAGCCGATCGTGATCCACTCCTTGTCGAGCTGGAGCGGAATCGCGATCGTGATGAACGCGAGCGCGGCGCCGGCCACGAGCGCCAGACGATCGAGCGACCGGGCCTGCGGAGGCTCGAGCTTCAGGAGATAGGCCAGCAAGCCGGCCATCAGGAAGGCCTGTGCGACGGGAAGGAGGCCGATCACGCCCGAGAAGCCACCTTGCAACAGGCACGTGCGGGCCAGCAGAAAGAAGAGGGCGCTCGCGAGCACGGCGGCCAGGAACGGCTCGCGCGAACGCTTCACGCGTGCGCCCAGGAGCACCGGGTAGACCAAGAAGGGCGCGTAGAGCGCCGCCGCGAGCGTGAGCGCTTCCTTCCAGTCCTCCGGCCGATGCGCGTGGAAAACCGCCGCGCCGAGGAACGCCGGCAGCACGGCGGCGATGGCGAGTCCGTGCCATTCGCGCCTGAACGCCACCCAGAGCAGCCCCGCGATGAAGGCGAGATGGAGCGTGACGAGCAGGCCGAGCGCCGGCGTGCCCACTCTTGCTGCAGCCACGATCGCCACGCCCTGTCCGAGCAGCAGGCTGAGGGCGGCTCCCGCGGCGAAAGGCTCCGGCCCCGCCGACGTTGCAAGGCCTCCCCGCCGCGTCCAGGCCTCCATGAACGCGACCCCCAGCACGGCCACGCCCAGCGCCGAAAGGCCCGCCACCGACGGCCATGGGGCGGACGGCGATACGGACTCGAAGCCGATGAGCACGAGCTGCGAGGCGATGAGAGCCGCCGCGTGAAGCTCTCCCTGGCGGGACACGAGCGCCGCCACGCCGATGGCGAGGTCGATGACCAGGAGCACGCCGAGCACGGGCCAGGGCGGGATCGAGAGTTCCGGCCTCGTCACCACGACCAGCAGGAACGCATGTCCCACGAGCCCGAGATAGAGGCCATTGCGGAACACCGGCGTGCTATCCCCCGCGTCCGATCTCTTCGAGGCCCACACATTTCCACCCAGGGTCAAGAGCGTGAAGCCCGCCGTGACGACGAGGGCTGGCACGAGCAGCGCCGTGAGGTTCGCGCTCGCCCACCACACGCCGAGGACGACCCAAGAGAGCACGACTCCGGCGATGGTCATCAGCGGGAAGCGCCCCGACGAGCCTTCGAAGAAGAGCCCGGCGTTGAGGACCGCCAGAAGAAGGGCCAGGCCCCACAGCGCAACCGATGCCACCGGACCCGCCGCGAGGAAGAGGAGGAGCCCCAGGCTCACGAAGAGCAGCACGGCCGCGCTCCCTTCGGGCTTCAGGCGCTTCCCGCGCTCCCGGGCCAGCAGCGGCACGCCGAGGAAGAAGAGAGCGAAGAGGGCATAGAGACCGAGAGCCGGAAGGAGGCGGGCAGGAGCGAGATGACGCGCCGACCAGACGGCCTCGGCGGCGAGCGCGAAGATGGCGCCGATGAAGTGAACGCCACCTTCCTCGCGGCCGATCGCGTGCAGCGCCCCGGCGGCAAGGAGCGCGAAGAGCACGCCGAAGACGAGGCCAGGAGACGCAGTGCGCGGCTCGAGGCCGATCAGCACGGGGAAGACGAAGAGCAGGAGCGGAGCGGCGAATACCGCGCGCGCGCCGAGCCCGCAGAACGGGGCCCTCGCGCGCTCGACCACGAAGGGCGCGGCGAGGTAGAGCAGAACGAAGAGCGCGACGAAGCCCAGGATTCCGGGCCAGGCGCCGGGGCGATACGAGGTGGAGAGCCAGATCGCGAACACCAGCAGCGTGGCCGCACCCGCGCCCAGGTGCAGCGCCTCCGGACCGCGCCAGACCGCGACGGCCAGCAGACCGAGGTCGAGCACGAGCAGGAAACCGAACAGCAGCTCCCAGCGGGCGCCGTAGGCCGGAACGGTGGCGAGAAAGAGCGCGAAGACCAGCGGCACCGCGGCCCCGAGAGCGGCAGTGCGGCGGAAGAATCGTCCGTGGTCCGCGTCACCTTCCTGCTTCTCGCCGAAGGAGAGAGAGGCGAAGCTCAGGATGGGGAAGACGAGGAAGATGCCGAGCGAAAGCGGCAGCTTCTCGGGTGCCATGAACTTCCATACCCAGCCCCACTGATACAGCGCGGTGAAGACGAGCGTGAGCGCAGAAAGGATCGGCCACCTCTTGCGGTGCGCCACCCAGGCCAGGCCCGCATTGAGCATCAGGAGATAGCCGAAGAGACCGATGGGGCGATCCTGCCCGCTCGACAGGAGCGCCGGCGTGGCGAAGCCGCCCACGAGGCCGAGCAGAGCGATGAAGAGCGAATCGCGCCGGATGGACAGGAGCACGGCGACCGCGGTGACGAGAGCCATGAGCAGGAACGTCGGGATCGCGGGGAGAAGCTTCCAGAGCGCGTGCGAGGCGAAGAACGTGGAGAAGAGGATGGCGATGGCGGCGCCGTCCATCGCATTGGCGGTCACACGATAGAGCCGCGCCGCCTTCAGCTCGCAGACCACGAGGAGCGCGAGCCCGGTCACGAGGCCGATCGCCATGCGGACCGGCGGACTCAGGAGGCCCTGATCGAGCGAGTACTTCAAGAAGGAGACGGCGCCCACCACCAGCGCGATGCCGGCGATCCACGAGAACAGCTTCACTCCCACCCAGGCTTCCCAGTCGATGCCCTTTGCCGGCGCGCTGCCCGAGGGAGGACGCGCCGCGGGAGGCAGCGGGGGTGGCGCGCTCGACGCGGGCACCTCTTCCGATGACGGAACGCTTTCGTGGCCCGGAGAAACTGATTCGGCGTGCGCAACCGTGTTCAGGGGAGGCGGAACGTCGCGAGCCAGAGGCGATTCGGATGGTTGCGTGGATTGGGATGCGTGCGCGGATTCGAATGTGTGAGTGGACGTCGCGGCCGCTCGAGGAAGTGGCGTGAACGCGATCGGGGGAAGGTCGAGAGGCGCGGCGGACTCGAGCGACCCCGCTTCCGGATCGGTGGGCAGCGTGGGCAACGCATCACGGAGCGCATCGGGGAACGGGAGCGGAGGCGAATTCACGAGGCGTCCATTCCGCGACATCGCATCGGCAACCGACGACATGTCGCCGGCGAAAGCATCGGGCACGGGAGGCGGCTGGGCCGGGTCGATGCGACCCGCGTCCGACATCCCCCGGACCCTCCGGCCCATCTCTCTCATCTGGGCGTCGACGCGATCGAGGCTCTGGTCGAGCCCGCGCATCCGTTCTTCCAGCGCGAGCGAGCGTTTTCGCTCCTTTGCCCAGAGAATCACCGCCACCACGCCGAGCACGAAGCTCAGGAAGTTCATCGCTAACGACCTCTTCCACAGGGGAATCGCAAAGAGACGAGGATCGCGAGCACGGTGGTTGAGGCGAGATCCTACCGAACCTTCCGCGATCACGCACGGGCGAGAACGGGGTCACGCGACAGAACCGAGTCCCGCATGACGGGCGTCACGCATTTCTGGGGGCAAGAACATGGGGGTCAGGTCCTCATTCTCAA
>JBDSFL010000708.1:0-7390 GCA_039919545.1 Thermoanaerobaculia bacterium
TGCTGGAAGAGAGCGGGCCCGCTCACGACCGCCGCTTCGTGTACGAGGTAGCGTTCGAGCCGAACCTGACCGCCACCGGCTCGGGAGGACCGAAGAAGGAAGCACAGAGGCAGGCGGCCAAGGCGGCGCTCGATCAGCTGATGAGGGCGGCGACGTCCGCCGGCCCCTCGACCAAGGAGCCGGCGGAATCCTGAAATCCGGTTTGGCCTTCTAGTTCTGAAAGCGCGTGACGAACAGCTCCGGCTTCTCGAAGCCGACCACGCGTTCCCCCCGCTCCTGACCTTCCGGGGTCAGGAACAGCAGCGTCGGCACGCCCGCGATGGCCCACTTCTTCCGCAGAGCCGAGACCGCGGGATCCTTGTCGTGCGTGAGGTCGGCCTTCAGGAAAACCCAGTCCTTGCCGGCGTCGACCACGCGCGCGTCGTTGAACGTGTGCTTGTCGAGCTCCTTGCAGGGGAGGCACCAGTCGGCATAGAAGTCGATCATCACCGGCTTTCCCGCCTCCCTGGCCGAGGCGAGCGCGGCGTCTGAATACGGGGTGAAGGCCAGCTCGCTCGCGTGCGCGCCCTTGCGCTCGGGCAGCGCGAAGACCGTGCCCCCCGCGAGCAGCAGCAGCGCGAAGGCGATGCGCAGCCCGCGGAACCAGGCGAGGGTGCGTCCGCTCTTCTCGAAGAACAGGAAGTAGACGCCGCCGACCAGGAGCGGCAGGGCGACGCCCAGCTCGTAGAGGCGTTCAGGCAGCACGGGCCGCAGAAAGTAAACGGCGAGCCCGATCATCGCGAAACCGAAGAAACGCTTCACGGCGATCATCCACTCGCCCGAGCGGGGGAGCTTGCGTAGGCTTCCGGAGGCGGTGCCCAGCACGAGATAGGGGAAGCCGAGACCCAGCGCGAGCGTGAAGAAGAGACCCGCGCCGAGCGGCACCGAGCCCTTCTTTCCGACATAGGTGAGGAGCGCGACGATGAATGGGCCGACGCATGGAGCGGCGACGAAGCCGAGGAAGAGGCCCATCGAGAGCGCGCCCATGGCGCCCGATTTCGCGCCGGTGCGGTCGGTGATGAAGTGCGGCGCCTGGATCTCGAACAGCCCGAACATGGAGAGCGCCATGGCCAGCACGACGGCCGAGATGACGACGAGCACCACGGGCTCCTGGAGCCACGAGCCGAACAGGGAGCCGGTGATCGCCGCGAACACGCCGAGCACGGTGTAGGTGAAGCAGAGTCCCAGCACGAAGAGCGACGCGAAGCCGAGCGTCTTGCCCACCTTGCCGTCGCTCTGCTTGAGGAAAAAGCTCATCGTGATCGGGATCAGCGGGAAGACGCACGGCGTGAGGTTCAGCGCCAGGCCCGAAAGGAACACGAGCCCGAGGATCAGAGGCAAAGACTTTCCGCCGAAGAGGTCGCCGCCAGTGCCCGGTCCTGCGGCCTTCGGCGTCGAGCCCTTGCCGCTGTTCGGGAAGATCCCCTCGTTGGCGGGCTTGGATGCGGCGCCCGTCTTGGCAACCTCGATCGTGAGCGTCGCGGTGACTTTCGTGGGGGCGAGGCACTGCTGGTCGTTGCAGGGCTGGTACTCGATCGAAGCGGAGAGCGTGCGCGGCCCTGCCGCGGCCTTCTCGTCCACGCGCCCGGCGATGGAGAACGTGGTCGAGCCTTCGTAGACGAAGAGCGGTGTTTCCGAGAATACGAACTTTCGTTCGAGATGCTTCGGGTAGGCCGGCGAATCGAGAGTCAGTCCGGGGCTCGGCTGCACCGACACTTCCGTCGGAATCAGGTAGTCCTCTTTCGGCTTGTGGCTGTTGATGTGCCAGCCGCTCTTCACCTCCGCGACGAATGCCAGCCGGAACGGATGCCCGGGCACGAGCCGATCGGAATCGGCCACGAGGCGCGGTGCGATGACCGACGCGGATGGGTCGGCCCCGGCTTGGGCCTGAGCCTGAAACGGCGCCTGCAGGATCGAACCTGCGAGCAGGAGTCCCAGGAGTCGCACTCCATTCAGCTGCACTCCATCCCTCATTGCGGCTTTCTCGCCATGTGCTGTTCCACCGCCGTGAGCAGCTCGTTCGCCTCGGCCACGAAGGGCGACGCCGGGTGATCCTTCTTGAAGCGCCGCAGGCGTTCGACAGCGAGGTCGAGTCGCGCGCGCGCAATCTCCACGTCGGCGAGACGAAGCTCCGCGCGTTCCCGCAGCTTGGGATCCTTCGAGACCTTCAGGATCTGCTCGAGGTCGCGCGCCGCCTCGGGAATTCGCCGGCCCTCGAGCTCGATGATGGCGAGATACGAGAGGGATGTGTCCCGCATCTCGGGGGTGACGCGCTGGTCCTCGGCGAGGCGGCGGAAGCGGCTCTCGGAGCGGACCACGCTGCCACGCTTGAACGATTCTTCGGCCACCTGGAAGACGAGCTCGCGGTCGCCCGGAGACTTCTGCTCCTGCTCGAGCTTCTGCTGATAGGTGGCCCAGTGCTTCTCGGTTTCTATGAAATTGTTGAACCAGCCCGTCTGGCTCTCGGAGCCGACGAGAAGTCCGCACAGCACGGAATCGGTCGTGAGGACCAGCCAGGCGGGGACCTGATTGATGCCGAACTGCGCGGCGATTCTCTTGCCGTCCTCCGAGCTGCGGAGCAGCCGGACCGGGATCTTGTCCTTGGTGAAGGCATAGAACGAGGTGGACGGGATGACCAGCTTGTCCATCCGGTCGCACTCGCCGCAATTGTCCTCCACGAGGTCGACGATGATCCTCCCCTTCGGCAGCTTCTTCGCCTCGCGCACGGCCTCATCCCAGGTGTCAGCCCACTTCACTTCGAGTCCGGCTTGCCCGGACACCGCCGAACCGTGGGAAGGATCTCTCGAGGCCGCGGGTGCGGCGGGTGCGGCAGCGTGCGAATGTTTCGAGTGATCCTGGTCGGGGGACGCCGCCGGCGCGGCCGCGGTCTGAACCGCGGTCGCGGTCGCGAGAAGGAGGGGAAGGAGAATCATGAATTCCTTTCGAAGCTGCGTGGAGGGAGAAGTCCAGCGTTGACTATTTTATCCGGCACACTTATAAAGCGTGGCGCGGTCGACGCCCTCTCCGCAAGGAGTATGCCCGGACGCGTTCTCGTTCGCAGTCACTCGATCCGGTGAGTTTTCAAGCAGTCGTTCATTTGCCCAGGTAGCTCAGTTGGTAGAGCACGCGCCTGAAAAGCGCGGTGTCGACGGTTCAATTCCGCCCCTGGGCACCACTCACTGCGAAACTCGACCGCTCCGGTCTCGCCCGCGGGCACGGCTCCGTGCCAGGCGATCCCGTAGAATCGGCTCCGGATCGCATCCGTTTCGGCTCCCGATCAGATCCACATCGGCTCGATTCACTGCCATTTCGGCCCAACCCGTTTGACGAAAGGAAACCTCCGTGGCCGTTCTGAAAGTCGCAAAGCTCGGCTCGCCCGTGCTGAGGGCCCGATCCTCCGAGATCGAAACGCACGACCTCAAGCGCGGCCGCCTGAAGGATTTCTTCGACGACCTCATGGAGACGATGATCGAGTACAACGGCACCGGCCTCGCGGCGCCGCAGGTGAATACCCCGCTCCGCGTCGTTCTCTACGAAGTTCAGGCGGATCGGAAGGCCAAGACCATCGAGGTGCCCCCTACCATTCTCGTGAACCCTTCCTTCGAGACGCTCGACGCTACGTTGATCGAAGATTTCGAGGCTTGCCTGTCGGTTCCCTTCCTCGCCGCCAAGGTTCCGCGTCCCAAGAAGATCCGGGTGCGGGGGCTCGACCGCCTGGGCAAGCCCGTGGAGTTCGTGGCGGAGGATTTTCACGCCCGCGTCGTGCTGCACGAGAGCGATCACCTCGACGGCGTCGTCTATCTCGACCGCGTGACGGACCGGACGACCATCCGGTACACGGTCGATTTCTAGTGGCCTGTCTGAGTCCTGAGAACCTGTCCCACTGATGGTTCCTCCCGGAGCGGCTCCGCCCGTGGCGCTCTCCCTGGAAGAAGCCTCGGCGGCCAAGCGGGCGCTGGCTCTTCTCAAGTACCGCGCCGTCTGCATCTGCAACACGATCCGCTATCCGCGGGTGCAGCAGGCCATCGACGCGGGAGCGACCACGGTCGAGGAGGTCGCCCGCGTCACGGGCTGCACGACGGGGGAGTGCGCGGGAGAGCGCTGCAAGCCCGTGATCCTCGAGATGCTGCGCCGCGCCAGCGGCGGCGTTCGAAGCTGATTTTCCAAGGCTTCCCTCGATCTGTTCGGGCCCGCGCAGACGGCCGCAACTTTTGGAATAGAATCGACTGTGTGAAGGTTTTCACAAGCGGTGGTCCCCGTCCGGGCGTTCCGCCGGCCTTTCGGAGGTCTCTCTGATGTCGAAGAATCCGAGTCTTTCCCTGCCCATCGCCGGGAAGATCGCGCCCCCTCTCGCGCCGGGCGTGCCGTCTACCTCCGGGTCCGATTTCCTGATGACCAAGCTGGACGTGCTGGTCCAGTGGGCGCAGTCGAACTCTCTCTGGCCGCTCCCGTTCGGGACGGCGTGCTGCGCGATCGAGTTCATGTCGGTCGTCTCATCCCACTACGACCTCGCCCGGTTCGGCGCCGAGGTGGTGCGTTTCTCGCCGCGCCAGGCCGACCTCCTCATCGTGGCCGGCACCGTGAACGACAAGCTGGCTCCCGTGCTGAAGAAGATGTACGACCAGATGGCGGACCCGAAGTGGGTCATCTCGATGGGCGTGTGCGCGTGCACCGGCGGGTTCTATCGCGCCTACCACGTGGTGCAGGGCATCGACGAGATCATCCCGGTGGACGTCTACGTGGCGGGCGGCCCGCCCACTCCCGAGAACCTGATGCACGGCATCATCGAGCTCCAGCAGAAGATCATGTCGGGCGAGCTGGCGCGCCAGCGGGAATCCAAGACTCTGGTTCCGATCCGCGTGGGAGAGAACCCGCTCTCGATTCCCGCCTACTCGGACGGCATCATGGCTCCGGGCCGCACGGCGGGCCCGCACGAGATGACGCAGATGCCGCCGATCGGCGAGGCCGAGCATTCCCGAAAGGCCGATCCAGAGAATTCCGCCGAGCCGGCTCCGGGAAAGCGTTCGTGAGCGCCACCCTGACCGTACCCTCGGCCTCCGCTCTGCTGGAACGAAAGTTCGCCGAGCGCGTGACGATCGAATCGCGTCCCGAGTACGACGTGCCCACGATCCGTGTCGAGAGCGAGTCGCTGCTCGAGGTCGCCCGTTTCCTGCGCGACGACCCGTCCACCGCGTTCGACCTCTTTCTCGACATCGCGGCCATTGACCGGCTCAAGCTCACCGGCTCCATGGCGCCGCGCGCGGGGCTGCGGTTCTGCCTGAACTACCTGCTCTACTCGACGAAGCGGAACGAGCACCTGCGCGTGCGTGTCGAGCTGCCCGCCGTGTCCCCGTCGGTTCCGTCGCTGATACCGGTCTGGGCCGCGGCGAACTGGTTCGAGCGCGAGGTGTGGGACCTGATGGGCATCGGCTTCGCCGGCCATCCGAACCTCAAGCGCCTGCTCACCCACAACGGTTTCTTCGGCCACGCGTTGAGGAAGGACTACGAGGCAGGCCAGCGCTGGCTCTGCACGGAAGAAGACCTCTTGCAGACCGATCTCGCGGCCCAGACCGACGTGCCCGAGGACGTCTTCGAGACGATGACTCTGAACTTCGGGCCCTCGCATCCGGCCACGCACGGCACGCTGCGCATCGCGATGCGCGTGGACGGCGAGCGGATCGTGGCCGCGGAAGGCGAGTGCGGATACCTCCACCGCTGCTTCGAGAAGATGTCCGAGACGCACACCTGGAACCAGGTGATCCCCTACTGCGACCGGCTCAACTACTGCTCGCCCATGATCAACGGCAACGGCTACGCGCGCGCCGTGGAGACGATGCTCGGCATCGAGGTGCCGGCCCGCGGCAAGGCCGCCCGCATCGTGCTCGACGAGTTCAGCCGGATCATGGATCACCTCGTCTGCATCGGCGCGAACCTGGTCGACATCGGCGCGCTGACCAACTTCTGGTACGCCTTCCAGCCGCGCGAGGAGATCTACTCTCTTCTCGAGGCCTGCTGCGGAGCGCGCCTCACCGCGTCGTACTCGCGCATCGGCGGCCTCTCGAACGACGTGCCCGACAACTTCGTCGAGTGGTCGCGCTCGCTTCTGCCGAAGATCACCGAGAAGGTGGGCGAGGTGGGCACCCTCATCACCAAGAACCGCATCGCCATGAAGCGTCTGCGCGGAACGGGCGTCGTGTCGAAGGCCGACGCGCTGGCCTGGGGCTTCACCGGGCCCTGCCTGCGCGCCTCGGGTGTCGGCTACGACGTCCGCAAGGACAAGCCGTATGGCGGTTACGACGCGCTCGACTTCGACGTGCCGATCATGGCGGATGGCGACAACTACGCTCGCTACCTCGTGCGCATGGAAGAGATGAAGCAGTCGATGCGGATCATCGAGCAGGTGGTCTCGAGGTTCCCCGGCGGGCCGATCAACTCGGACGACTATCGCGTGGTGCTGCCCCCCAAGGAGATGGTCTACAACGAGATGGAAGGGCTGATCTATCACTTCAAGACCGTGTTCGAGGGCATCAAGGTTCCGGAAGGGGAGATCTACTCCTACTGCGAAGGGGCCAACGGAGAGCTGGGCTTCTCGATCGTGTCGGACGGCAGCGGCTTCCCGTACCGCATCAAGGTGCGGCCTCCCTGCTTCCCGCTCTTCGCGGCCTACGAGAAGATGGTGATCGGGGGCATGGTCTCGGACGCGGTCGCCACGCTGGGCACGCTGAACATCATCGCGGGAGAGCTGGATCGATGAGAGAACGAAGCACGCCACGGAACGGTTCGTCGAAGGAGCCGCGGTAATGGCCGGCAAGACCGTCACCCTCGTGGCTCCCGAGCCCACGATCTGGGAGCGCCTCTACCTTCCCGAGATCGCGCGCGGCATGGCCAAGACGATGCAGCACTTCCTGCGCAACCTGGTGAACATCAAGAAGCTGCCGACGATCCTGTATCCGGAGATGAAGCGCCGCTACTCGGAGCGCTTTCGCGGCCGTCACATCTTGAAGACGCGCGACGACGGCACGTTGAAGTGCGTGGCCTGCTACATGTGCCAGACGGCCTGCCCGGCCGACTGCATCAAGATCGAAGCGGGGGAGCACCCCGTGCTGGCGTACGAGAAGTACCCGACGGTGTTCGAGATCGACATGCTGCGCTGCGTGATGTGCGGCTTCTGCGTCGACGCGTGCCCGAAGGACGCGATCTGGATGACGAAGGACTACGAGCTGGCCTTCTTCGATCGCAAGAGCGCGATTTACGGGATTTCGAAGCTCACCGAGAAGCCTGCCGACACGGCGGCAGATGGACCCGGCTATGGATATCGCCCGTATTACGGCGAGAACCCCACCGGCAAGGC
>JBDSFL010000071.1:0-5451 GCA_039919545.1 Thermoanaerobaculia bacterium
AGAGGCGGCTCGGGCTGACGAAGCCGTACGTTCCGGATCTGCCCGCCATCCTGCGCACCGTCGACTCGCCCGCGTACCGCACGCTCTCCGAGGAGATCGCCGCGCGCGCCCTCACGCTGGTGCGCGAGGAGGAGGGCGCCCTTCCGCTCGATGCCGCTCTGCGCATCCTGCACGTCGTCATCGTGGACGACGCCACGATCACAGGGCCCGCGGCGCCTCTCACGGACGAGCTGCTGAGGCGCACCTCGGGCGCCACGCATCGCCCGGTGCTCACGCTGCGCCTCGACCCGCGATCCTCCGCCGTCGACGTGGCCGAGATCCTCGACTCCTCGCGTGACGCGGACCTCGTGCTCGTCTCGTTTTTCGTGAAGGCGCGCTCGGGCTCGGGGCGCATCGCCGTGCCGCAGGCGGCCCGCGACGCGATCCCCGCGCTGCTCGAGCTGCGCAAGAAGATCGTCGCGGTCTCTTACGGGAGCCCGTATCTCCTGCGGGAGTTCCCCGGGCTGCCCACGTACATCTGCGCCTATGGCGGGCAGGAGATCGCGCAGGTCGCCGCCGCGCGCGCCCTGTTCGGCGAGGCGGCTTTCGGAGGTCATCTGCCCGTGACGATTCCCGACGCGGCCCCGCGAGGCACGGGGATCCTGAAAGCCGCCACGCGGTGAACTCTTTCGCGAATGTCCGCGCCCTCCTGGTGGACCTGGAGGGGACGGTGTTCACGGAAGGCGCGCCGCTGCCGGGCGCCGTCGAGGCGTTGACGCGTGTGCTCGCGCGCGGCATTCCGGTTCGCTTCATCACCAACACCACCAGTCGGCCGCGGTCGGTGCTGGCCTCCGAGCTTTCCGCCTGCGGCCTGCCCGTGGACCCGGCGTGGATCTGCAACGCCCCGAGCGCGGCGCGCGCGCTGCTTCTCTCACGCGGTCTCACGCGCTGCGACCTGATGGTGGCGGACGCGATCCGGGAGGATCTCGACGGCATCGTCGGCATCGAGGCGGACGACGTCGCGCCGCAGGCCGTCGTGGTCGGCGACCTGGGAGAGGGCTTCACCTACGAGCGCATGAACCGCGCCTTCACCCACCTCCACGCGGGAGCCGCGCTGATCGCGCTGGCGCGCAACCGTGTGTACCAGCGTGCGGGGCGGCTCGTGCTCGACCTCGGCCCCTTCGTCGCCGCCCTCGAATACGCGACGGGCCGCCAGGCCATCGTCGCGGGAAAGCCGGCACGCGAATTCTTCCTCGCCGCCCTCGCGTCCACCGGTGTCGCACCGCAGGACGCCGTGATGATCGGTGACGACCTCGAGGGGGACGTCGGCGCCGCGCAGGCTGCGGGGATGCGCGGGGTGCTCGTCCGCACCGGCAAGTTCCGCGCGGCCGATCTCGAGCGCGGAGACATCACCCCCGACGCCGTTCTGCCTTCGCTCGCCGAGGTCGACCGGCTGTTCGATCAGCAAGGCGTTCCGTGACGCGGCGCCTCACCCTCGCGTTCCTGCTGGCGGGGGTTCCGGTCGTGATGGGGGCTCGGGTCCCGGCTGGGGCCAGCGTCTCGGCTCCGAAACCGGACCCGCTGGAAACGATCTCGCCGCGAGCTGCCGGTTTCTCGGCCGAGCGCCTTCAGCTCATCGACGAGATGGTGCACGGGGCCATCCAGCGGCACGAGGTGCCCGGTGCCGTGGTGCTCGTGGGTCGCCACGGCCGGGTCGTGTTCCGTCGCGCCTACGGGGATCGCGCCATCGAGCCCCGGCGCGTGCCGATGTCGGTCGACACCGTCTTCGATCTCGCGTCGCTGACGAAGCCCGTCGCCACGGCGCCGAGCGTGATGCTGCTCGTCGAGCGCGGACGCGTGCGTCTGAGCGATCCCGTTTCCAGATACCTCCCCGGTTTCGCGGCCGGCGGGGTCGGACGCGAGACGATCACGGTGGAGCAGCTCCTGCTGCACAGCGCCAGCCTTCCGCCGGACGATCCGCTCGAGCTGTATACGGGCACTCCCGCGGAGATCTTCGCGCGCAAGAACGCTCTCCCCCTGGCTCACGCACCGGGCCGCGAGTTCGTCTACTCCGACGTGGGCTACGAGTATCTGGGTGAGCTGGTGCGCACGATCTCGGGACAGCCGCTCGACGAGTTCGCGCGGCGGAACATCTTCGTGCCTCTGGCGATGCGAGACACGACGTTCCATCCTCTCGAGAAGTTCGCGGCGGCGCGCATCGCTCCCACGGAAAAGCACGACGGCGCGTTCACACCCGGCATCGTCGACGATCCCCGCGCCCGCGCACTGGGCGGCGTCGCAGGGCACGCCGGCCTCTTCGGGACGGCCGACGACCTGGCCCGCTTCTGCGGCGCGGTGCTCACCGGCGGCGGAGGCGTCCTCTCGAAGGCCTCGATTGCCGCGATGACCCGGCCGCGCCTCATCGGCCGAACCGATGTGCGCGGCCTGGGCTGGGACATCGCCACGGGCTATTCCACCGTGCGCGGCGACCTGTTCCCCTTCGGATCGTTCGGGCACACCGGCTGGACGGGAACCTCGATGTGGCTCGATCCCACCACTGACACCTTCGTGATCATCCTGGCGAGCCGCAACCATCCGGATGGCAAGGGCGACGCGCGCACGCTGCGGGCCCGCGTGGCGACTCTGGTCGCCGCCGCCATCACGGACGTCCCCGTCGAGACGTTGAGGAAGGCCTCCGAGCCGATCGAGCGGCTGCTGGCCGCGGCACGGAGCGGAGAAGGCGGAGCGACAGGCGGCCCGTCCGCCGCGGTCCTCGCGGGGATCGACGTGCTCGAGCGCGACGGATTCGTCGCGATCGCAGGCAAGCGCATCGCCCTCCTCACGCATGCCGCCGGACGGACGCGGGACGGCCGCACCAGCGTGGAGGCGCTTCGTTCGGAGGGCGCGCGCCGTGCGGGTGTCACGCTCGTTCGTCTCTTCTCACCCGAGCACGGGCTCGCCGGGCGCGCGGACGAGAAGATGGAAGACGGTTTCGACACGGCCTCCGGACTCCCGATCCGCTCCCTCTACGGCGACGCGCGACGGCCCGGTCCAGACGACTTCGCCGGCCTCGACGCCGTCGTGGTCGATCTCCAGGACGCCGGCTGCCGCTTCTACACGTACCTGACCACGATGGGCTACCTCCTGGAGGAAGCCGCGAAGGCGAAGGTCGCGGTGATCGTGCTGGACCGTCCCGACCCGATCGGCGCCGACCGCACCGAGGGGCCGCTCGCGGACGCCGACGCGCTCTCCTTCACCGCGTACCACCCGATCCCCATCCGCACCGGGCTGACGATCGGCGAGGCGGCGGTGCTCTTCCAGCGCGAGCGCCATCTGCCGGTGGACCTCACCGTCGTGCCCCTTCACGGCTACCGCCGCGAACTCTGGTTCGACGAGACGGGACTTCCGTGGAGCGATCCCTCACCCAATCTTCGCTCGGTCACGCAGGCCGCGCTCTATCCGGGCGTCGCGCTGCTCGAGACGACGAACGTCTCGGTGGGACGCGGCACCGACGCCCCCTTCGAGCTGCTGGGCGCGCCCTGGATGGACGGCGCCGCGCTGGCCGCGCGCCTCTCGGCGCTCGGCGTGCCGGGCGCGCGCTTCGTGCCGGTGCGTTTCACACCGCGATCGTCCACGTTCGCGGGCGAGGAGTGCGGCGGCATCCGCATCACCGTGCTGAATCGAGAACGCCTGGAGCCGGTGCGGCTGGGGCTCGAGATCGCCGCGGCTCTGCGGATTCTGCAGCCTGCGCTCTGGAATTCTGCTGGTTTCGGGACGCTGCTCGCGAGCCGGGCCACCCTCGATGCATGGAAGCGCGGGGAGAGCGTGGAAAGCATCGTGACGAGCTGGGCGCCCGGCCTCCGCGCCTACGAGACGCGGATCGCCGGGCTCCTGCTCTATCCACGGCTCCAGCCGTGAAGCCTAGAAATCGAAGCGGCTGATCAGAGAGTCACGCCGTCAATACTTGACAGATCAACTATTGACATATACATTGTTGCTCGTGAAACGAATCAGCGCGATCCAGGGCGAGATCAAGCAGAAAAAGCCGTTCTCGTCCCGCGCGCAGGAGGCCGGATTGGGACTGCTCCGGACCGCGGACGTGCTGAGCCGCCGCACGGCCGACCTCCTCCTGCCCCATGGGCTCACACCGCAGCAGTACAACGTGCTGCGCATCCTGCGCGGAGCCGGTGACACGGGGTTGCCCACCCTCGAGATCGCCGAGCGGATGATCCAGCGCGCTCCGGGCATCACACGGCTGCTCGACCGCCTGGAGGCCAAGGCGCTGGTCACGCGGAAGCGCTGCCCCGAGGATCGCCGCCAGGTCCTCTGCTTCATCGCGCCTTCCGGACTCGCCCTGCTCGGAGAGCTCGAAGTCCCCGTGAACGACGACGACGGCATGCTCGACGTTTTGTCCCCGGCCGATCTGCACAAGCTCATCGGCTATCTCGACCGCATCCGCATCGCGGCGTCCGCTCCCCTCCTCCCCACCTCGAACACGCAATCCCCCGCGACGGGGCAAAGAAAAGGAGTCAAATCATGACCAAGAACCTCACGCGCGTCCTCGCCCTCGTCGGCGCATCGGCATTTGCGAGCCTGTCGCTCCAGGCCGCCGACACGTACACGATCGACAAGAGCCACTCCGAGGCGACGTTCAAGGTTCGCCACCTCGTGAGCAAGGTGCAGGGGCGCTTCACCGACTTCAACGGCACCGTCGAGATCGACGCCGCCAAGCCAGAGGCCTCCGCGGTCGCCTTCAACATCGTCACGGCCAGCATCAACACCGACAACGACGGGCGCGACAAGCACCTCAAGACCGCTGACTTCTTCGACGCCGAGAAGTTCCCGCAGATCACGTTCAAGAGCTCGAAGGTCGTGGGCGCCGGCAAGGACCGCTACCACGTCACCGGCCCGCTCACCATGCACGGCGTCACCAAAGAGGTCACGCTGCCGGTTACGTTCCTGGGCTTCGCCAAGGATCCGTGGGGCGGTGAGCGCGCGGGCTTCGAGACCTCGATCACGCTCGATCGCAAGGAATACGGCATCAGCTGGAACAAGGCGCTCGACGCCGGCGGCGCGCTCCTGGGTGACGACGTCACCGTCACGATCTCGCTCGAGACGGTGAAGAAGAAGGCCGAAGCGCCCAAGGCCGCCGCGAAGTAGCTGCCTGGGCGAGCCGGAGCTGCGCCAGAAGACGGCGCTCCCGACCAGCCGAGAAAATGCCCTGCCCTGAAAACGGAGAACGCCCACGACCGAACGGCCGGGGGCGTTTTGCTTCAGCGGCGGGCGGTCACCAGATCTCGCAGAGCTCCGCGGCCTTGCGCACCATCGGGGCGTCCTCGGGGCACGAGAACGCCGTCTGGAATTCCTTCATGTTCGAGAGCGGGCCGTTCACCCGGAACTTCGAGGGGGCGTGCGGATCGGTCTGCACGCGCAGCCGCTTCTCTTCCGGAGTGGCGTTGCTGCACCACACCT
>JBDSFL010000077.1:0-9138 GCA_039919545.1 Thermoanaerobaculia bacterium
AGCGATAGTTCAGGGTCAGGTCGCCGAAGCCCCGGTTCTCGTCCTGCGTTTGCGCGAGCCCCAGCAAGTAGGAGAGCTGGTGGGTCTCGGCGGGGAGCGGGAATTCCTGGGTGATGGTCGAGAGCCACTCGCCCGTACCCGCGGTGCGCGTGTAGGTCAGGATCGTCTGCATGACCCCGAACTCCTGGTTGTAGGCCTCTTCGAGCAGAAAGCTGTTGTCCTGGATCGCGCCTGGCTCACCCGGCGTGTTGCCAGGTGCCGCGACGGCGAGGCGGCCCGGAAGCAGAACCGCCAGGATCAGCAGCGCGGCGAACCACCGGAGGGGAGCCGTGGTGAGATCGAGGCGCTTGGCGGCCCCCAAGGGGATGTACAACGACCGCACGCCTGCAGGCCAGCCGGGACCGAGCGCAAACACCCGTCGAGTTCTCAGGCCATCAGTTTACGCGAGCGTCGCTGTCGATCTTCGGAAGTCGTATTTTGCATTCTCCACTCGGCCGTCAGAGGCTCTCGATCAACAATTCGCTGGACCCATCCGCCTCGAGAGCTTGCTGAAGGAGATTCGCGATGAAGCTTGCATCTCTCTTGCTCACGGCGATCCTGGTCGTCCCCTCCGGGCTGGCGCTCGCCGACGGAGGTGGGTCTTTCACCGTGAAAGGGACGACTTACCCCCTCAAGAGCGCCTACGCGTACTCGGCGCCTGATCCATTCGACCATTCGAAGCAATCGACCGTGATCGTTTTCAGCGAGAGGGTGATCGAAGTCAAGGAGCTCGGCGCCGCGAGCGATCCGCTGGATGCTCTCGATCACGCCGTGCAAGACCACTCAGGCCACGAGAAGAGGCCGAACCGCGTCGAGATCATGATCGCGCGAGACGACCCGAAGTCTCCCGTCCAGCAAATCGGCTTTCAGACGGACGAGGTCAGCTCGTCGGCGAAGGTGGGGGCTGGTCGATACAAGCTGGTGCTGATTGAGAACGATGCCAGTCGGATCGACGGGACGCTTCGAACCACGAACGCGAAAGACAAGACCGCTGAAAATGGAGCGTACGTCGATCTCCACTTCGCGCTCGATCTCATTCCCGACGATCCCCTCTTCTCCGGTCGAGTCACTCGATGTGCGCGGTTGCGACAACGTGAGGTGTGGCGAAACGGGTTCGCCCCGGCTCGGACTCCAGAAGGAAGTGCCGCGGCTCAGGAACGCGTGAGAAGCCCGCCGTATGCAACAGATTGCGCAGCGCGACAGCACCGATCTCCCAGTAGTGGTAATAGGCCCCGTCTGCTGCCTGTCGACCGCGGAACTCGCAAACAGGCCGCGACGAGAACCGGCTGTACACGGTCGAAGCCGTGGAGACGACGGCTTGATCGTGGCACACAGACCGGATTGCCCGAAGCGCGCCGAGGGGATCGGGCAGGTGCAAGAGTAGCGAGCCGCAAATGACCAGGTCGAAGGTGCCATGGGATGCGGAGAGCTCGTAGATGCTGAGCTTTCTATAGGTGATGGGTACCGAGAGAATTGCCGCGACCTGAGCGATGAGAGGTTCATCGTAGATATCGATTGCCGTGACGGTGGCACCCCGTCGGGCGCATTCGAGAGCCCAGAAGCCAGACGCCGTGCCGACGTCGAGAACTGTCTTCCCGGCCAGGTCCGCCGGCAGGCTGTAGTACGGAACGTACCTGGAAAGTTCGTAGTCGCCTTCGATCGTGAGATCGGATCCGAACGCGAGCCGGTGATACGTACCACCGCTGCGATTCACGGAATCAGCGAGCTCTTTCAGCCGCTGCCGCGTGTCCGGAGAGCCCGGAAGAAGCGACTTGAATGCTTCCGCGTTCCCTGGGCCCGTACCAGCCGCACCCCCGGCTGCGAATCGGGCGAGAACGGCACGAATGCTCATGCCTTCTGGTGTGCGCAGCCGCATTCACGGCGAAGAGCTTCAGCGGCGACTTCCAGCATGTCGACGTAGGGCAACCCGTTGTCCGTCATCACCTCATCCTACGACGCACGACAGCGACGAACGCTGTTTTGCATTCTCCACTTGCCCGTAATGGGCTCTCCCTCGACAATTCACCGTGCCTTTCCGCATCAAGATTTTGTCGAAGGAGATTCGTGATGAAGTGTGCATCTCTCGTGCTCGCGGCAATCCTGGTCGTTCCCTCCGGACTGGCCCTTGCCGACGGCGGTGGCTCCTTCACCGTCAAAGGGACGACCTACCCCCTGAAGAGCGCCTACGCGTACTCGGCTCCTGATCCCTTCGACCATTCGAAGCAATCGACCGTCATCGTATTCAGCGAGAGGGTGATCGATGTGAAGAAGGTCGGCGCCGGGAGCGATCCGTTGGATGCTCTCGATCATGCCGTGCAGGACCGCTCAGGTGACGAGAAGAGGCCGAATCGAGTCGAGGTCATGATTGCCAGAGACGACCCGAAGTCTCCCGTCCAGCAGATCGGCTACCAGACGGACCAGGTCACCTCCTCGGCGAGCGTGGGGAGCGGTCGATACCAGCTGGTTCTGAAGAAGAACGATGCCGGCCGTATCGAGGGGACGCTTCGAACCACGAACGCAAAAGACAAGACCTCTGAATTTGGCGCGTATGTCGATCTGCACTTCGCGCTGGATCTGACGCTTCCCGCATCGGACAAGTAGGAGGACGGTCATCGGCCTGGCTTCGACGGCGGGCCATTTCGCCGAATTCGGAGCCGGGCCTTTCATCGTCGATCTCGATCGTCCTTTCCGCTCCTGCATCCCCCCTTTTCCCGCGTGCTAGCCTCCGGGCCATGGCGTCTCCCCCATCGGACGCGGACGACACCGTCACCCTCGCTCGCGATCTGACGGGCCCCCTCGGGCCGGGTTCGATCCTCGGCGGCCGTTACCAGATCAGCGGCGAGCTGGGCCGCGGCGGGATGGGCGTCGTTTTCCGCGCCACCGATCTCGAGCTGCTCCGGGAGGTGGCCCTCAAGGTGGTGCCCGAGGCCTCCTCGTCGGCCGAAGCACGCGAGCGGCTACTGCGCGAAGCGCGCGCGGCGGCCGCGTTGAATCATCCGCGGATCGTCTCGGTTTACGACGTGGGCGTGCACGAAGGCGCCCCCTTCTTCGTGATGGAGCTGGTGACCGGAACCAGCCTCGGGAGCGGGGGCCCCCGGACCCTGGAGGAGATCGTCGACATCGGAGGACAGCTGTGCGAAGCGCTCGCCCACGCGCACGAGCACGGACTCGTGCATCGCGATCTCAAACCCGACAACGTGCTGCTTTCCAGCAGCGGCGCGGGCAAGCGCATGGTGAAGCTGGCGGACCTGGGGCTCGCGATCCCGAGCTCCGGCTCGCGTCTGACGCTCGCGGGGATGATCGTCGGGACCGCGAATTACATGCCTCCTGAACAGGCTCTCGGGCAGGCGATCGACGGCCGTGCCGACCTCTACTCGCTCGGCGTCGTGCTGTACGAGCTCACGACCGGGCGTCTGCCGTTCCTGGGTGACCATCCGCTCGCGGTCGTCTCGCAGCATGTGAACGCACCCGTCGTTCCGCCGCGGGCCTTTCGGCCCGATCTGCCACGACCGCTCGAGGCCGTGATCCTGAAGCTGCTCGCGAAGGATCCCTCGGGGCGGTTCGCGAGCGCGGGCGAAACGGCGCTCGCGCTGCGCAGCTCGCTCGCCCCGGAATCGGTCGCGACGGGCGACGCTGTCCCGACGATCGCATTGCTCGATGCGCTCTCGCGGGGGCGGCTCGTGGCCCGTGAGGCGGAGCTGGCCGAGGCGAGAGGTTTGTGGGAACGTGCACGCGGAGGACGCGGGCACGGCGCGCTGCTCTCCGGCGAGCCGGGAGCGGGCAAGACGCGTCTGGCGCGTGAGCTCGCCATTCAGGCCGCGCTCGACGGCGCCATCGTGCTGCGGGGCGGGTGCTACGAGTACGAAGCCACCACGCCCTACCTGCCGTTTGCCGAGGCGTTCCGGCGCTGGGTGCGCGATCAGGAAGACGACACGAAGCTTCGGACGGCGCTGGGCGATGGCGCGAAGCAGCTGAAGAAGCTCGCCCCCGAGATCGAGACGCGCCTCGGCCCGTTCGCGAAAGCGCCGGAGCTGGCGCCGCACGAGGAGCGCCTGCTCTTCTTCGACGCGATCGCCGAGACGATGCGGCGGCTGGCCGGAACCCGCGGGCTGCTGGTCCACCTCGACGATATCCACTGGGCCGACTCCAGCTCGCTCTGGCTGCTCGGCCATCTGCTGCGCAATCTCAAGGGCGACCGCGTGCTCTTCCTCGGGTGCTATCGGGAGACCGAGCTCGACCGCGCGCATCCGCTCTCGAAGGCGCTCGTGGATTTCAACCGCGAGCGGCTGATCACACGCATCTCGCTGAAGCGCTTCGACGTGAAGGAGACCCGCGCGCAGCTGGCGGCGCTCCTCGGCGAGGACGTGAACGCGGAGTTCTCGGCGACGGTCTACCGCGAGACCGACGGCAATCCGTTCTTCGTCGAGGAAGTGCTGAAGGAGCTCATCGAGCAAGGGGCCATTTTTCGCGGCGCCGAGAAGTGGGAACGGTGCGCCGTCACCGAGCTGCGCATCCCGCAGAGCGTGAAGCAGGCCATCGGGCACCGGCTCAGCCGCATGACGCCCGAGTGCAACGAGGTGCTGCGCGCCGGCGCCGTGCTCGGCAAGAGCTTCGAGTTCCGCGAGCTGGCCGAGGCCGATTCGCGAGGCGAGGACGCGCTGCTCGACGCGCTCGACGAGGCCGTGACCGCTCAGCTCCTCGTGGCGGGCAAGGGCGACACGTTCTCGTTCACGCACGACAAGATCCGCGAGGTGCTGTACGAGGAGCTGAACCCGGTACGCCGGCGCCGGCTGCATGCCCGCGTGGCGCAGGCGCTCGAGAAGCTGGGCGCCGAGAAGCCGAGAACCGTCGAGATCCTCGCTCATCACTTCATCGAGGCGGGTGATCACGAGCGCGGCTTGAAGTATGCAAAAGAGGCGGCGCGGCTGGCCGAGCAGCTCTCCGCGTTCGACGAGGCCGTGCATGCCTATGAAGGGGCGCTCGAGTGCGCGGATGCGCTGGGGCGAACCGAGGAGCAGCTCTGGCTCGAAGAGGCAATTGGCAAGGCTTTCATGGCGATGGGCGAGATGATCGCGGCGCTCACACATTTCGAGAAGGCGCTCGAACTGGCTGCCGATCCCGTCGAGCGGGCGAAATTGCAGTGCCAGGCCGCTTCCTCACTGGTGCAGACGGGCGATCCGCGCGGGCTCGCCCACCTGACAGAGGCGCTGGCCGTGCTCGACCCGGCGACTCACCCGCTCGAGACCGCGCAAGCCCTCGCCACCGAGGCTCGGTTCCACCATCTGGCCGGACGTCATCGGCAGGCGGTGGCGCTCCTCGAGAGGGCCGAAGCCCTCGCGCAGAATGCGTCGGCAGACCAGCCGATGTCGGCGTACCAGGGAGCGATCCTCGCGCTCACGTACGGCTACCTGGCCGGGGCGTATCAGCATCTCGGGCTGTTCACGGAGGGCGATCGCTGGGCGCTGAAGGCGGTGGAATTCGGCACCGAGCACGGAAACCTCCACTCGCAGGCGAACGGCTACGAGTTCCTTGCCGAGGACGCGACCAACATGTGGATGTGGGTGAAGGGCCTGGAGTACGCCGGGCTCGAGCGCGAGGTCGTGGCTCGGCTGCACTCGCGCGAACGGCTCGCGTGGACCTATCTTCCCGCCGGCATCTGCACGGGCAATCTCGGCGATACGGAGCGCTCCGAGCGTGAGTTCCACGAAGGGATCGCGTTGTCCGCCTCGCTGGGAGAAAAACGGCTCGCGTGCCTCCTTCGGGGTTCCCTGGGCGTGCTGCAAGCGGAGATGGACCAGCTGGACGAAGCGCTGAAAACGGCGGCCGCGAACCTCGCGGACGCGGACGCGATCGGACTGCTGCACACGAGGGCGGACGCGCGGCGCTGCCTGGCTCACGTGCTCTGGAAGCGCGGCGAGCTCCCCGGCGGGCTGCGGAACTGTGAAGAGCTCCTGGAGATCACATCCACAACGGAATCGCGGGTGGCGCGACTCTGGCTCGGCCCGGTTCACTTCGAGATCCTGTTCGCGATGGAACGGTTCGACGAGGCCGCCTCGAGGCTCGACGAGTTCGCGGCGATGGTGGCCCAGTGCCAGTCTCCTCTGCACGTGGAGGCCATCGCCGGATTCAGGGCTCGACTCGCCGCCCGCCCAGCCGCTCGCCGAGCCTGATCGCCCCTTCCCCACGCTCGAGCACCCACCGCTCGGCGTCCGGCCCGCCGATCACCATCACGACGGTCGACCCGAGCTCGAAGACGCCCAGATCCTCGCCGGGCGTGCACGGCAGCATCGGCACCCGCAGCCTGCCGCGATTCGGCAGCGTGCGACCGCCGAGCCAGCGCGGCGCGATCTTCACGCCCCCCACGTGCGTGGCGGCCACCATCACCACCGCCACCGTGAGCCCCGCATCTGCGCCTGTTCCTTCGGCAATCCAGTAGGCACGGCGATTCCTCACGTAGAGCCGTTTCGTGAATGCCGTGGAGGCTTCGTTCACCGGCCACAGCTCCCCTTCGATGCGTCCGATGGCGAGGCAGCGCCCCTCGATGGGCACGTGGATGCGGTGGTAGTCCTTGGGCGAGAGGTAGAGCGTGACGAACTGCCCCTTCTCGAATCGCGCGACGAGCTCTTCGTCGGGCATCAGCTCGTCCAGCCGATAGGGCAGGCCCTTGGCCTGGATCAGCGTTCCGTCGTCGATCGGCCCCTTCGCGATCAGCGCGCCGTCGACCGGCGAGTTGAGCCCGCCCTTCCCGAGCGGCGCCTGCGGCCTCAGCCCCGGCTTCAGCCTGCGCGTGAAGAAGTCGAGGAAAGACTCGTACTCCTCGAGCGGTTTTTCCGCCTCGTCCAGGTTCACGCCGTAGGCCGCGGCGAAGCGGCCCAGGAGGTTCCTTCGCGCCTTCGGAGACAGCTTGAAGCGGGCACCCACGCCCACGCAGGCGGAGCCGAGCTTCTTCGGATAGAGACCGAGCAGGCGCAGCGACATCGGCATCGAAGTCAATGACATGGCTCGTCTAACGTACCAGGCTTTCGCGCCGTACTTGCTGTGATATTTTCAAACGGACTCTCGGCCGCCGCGAGCCTTCATGGCTCGTCCCATCGCCGCGATGCGCCATGCACCGATGCACGGTAGTCCCACCGATGACCTCCAAGGAGACGACATGAGCTCGACCCTGAAGTCCGCGGATATCGGAACGCCTCTCTCGAACAATCCCCGGCTGCTGGCCTGGGTCGAGGAATGTGTCGCGCTGGCCAAGCCCGACCGCGTCGTCTGGTGCGACGGCTCCGTGGAGGAGAAGGATCGACTCACCGCGCAGGCCGTGGCCGAGAAGATCCTCATCCCGCTGAACCAGGAGAAGCTTCCCGGCTGCTACCTCCACCGCTCGGATCCCAGCGACGTGGCCCGCGTGGAGCACCTCACCTTCATTTGCACGCCCACGAAGGCCGAGGCGGGCCCGACGAACCACTGGATGGCGCCGGACGAGGCGTACGCCAAGCTCACCACCTTGTTCGACGGCGCCATGCGCGGCCGGACGATGTACGTGATTCCCTACGCGATGGGCCCGCTCGGCTCGCCGCAGACGAAGATCGGCATCGAGCTGACCGACAGCATCTATGTCGTGTTGAACATGCGAATCATGACGCGCATGGGGAAAGCCACGATCGACCTGCTGGGCGACTCCAACGAGTTCAACCGCGGCTTCCACTCCATGCTCGACCTCGACCCCGAGCGCCGCTTCATCTGCCACTTCCCGCAGGACAACACCATCTGGTCCATCGGCAGCGGCTACGGCGGCAACGTGCTGCTGGGCAAGAAGTGCCTGGCCCTGCGCATCGGGTCGTACCTGGGGCGCAAGGAAGGCTGGATGGCCGAGCACATGCTGATCATGGGCGTCGAGGACCCGAAGGGCGAGACGACCTACGTCGCCGCCGCGTTCCCGAGCGCCTGCGGCAAGACGAACTTCGCGATGCTGATCCCGCCGAAGCGCTTCCAGGGCTGGAAGGTGTGGACGGTGGGCGACGACATCTGCTGGATGCGCCCCGGAGCGGACGGCCGCCTCTGGGCCATCAACCCCGAGGCGGGTTACTTCGGCGTGGCTCCCGGCACGAACCACGCCTCGAATCCCAACGCGATGATCACGATCTCGCGCGACACGCTGTACACCAACGTGGCCATGACGCCGGACGGCGACGTCTGGTGGGAAGGCAAAGACGGCGAGGTGCCGGACGAGCTGACCGACTGGCAGGGACGTCCCTGGAAGAAGGGCTCGACCGAGAAGGCCGCACACCCGAACAGCCGCTTCACCGCGCCCGCCACGAACAACCCCATGCTCTCGCCGCACGCGAACGACCCCCAGGGTGTGCCGATCTCGGCGATCATCTTCGGCGGCCGGCGCAGCACCACGGTGCCGCTCGTGCTCCAGTCCTTCAACTGGGTGCACGGCGTCTACCTCGGCGCGACGCTGGGCTCCGAGACGACCGCCGCGGCCACGGGCAAGGTGGGCATCGTGCGCCGCGACCCGATGGCGATGCTGCCGTTCTGCGGCTACGACATGGGGCGATACCTCGGCCACTGGCTCCACATGTCGCGCTCGATCAAGTTCCTGCCGAAGGTTTTCCAGGTGAATTGGTTCCGGAAGGGCAAAGACGGCAAGTTCCTCTGGCCCGGCTACGGAGAGAACATGCGCGTGCTGAAGTGGATCATCGACCGCGCGCACGGCCGCTCGGGGGCGTGGGAGACGCCGCTGGGCTGGGTGCCCAAGCAGAGCGACTTCGACCTCTCGGGCATGACACAACCCCTGGAAGATGTCGATGAGGCGCAGACGATCGACGTGGAAGCCTGGCGCGAGGAGCTGCGCGATCAGCAGGAGTTCTTCACGAAGCTCGAGGCGACGATGCCGCGGGAGCTGGTGCTGCAGCGCGAGCTGCTGATGACGCGGATCGCGGACGCGGAGTAAGCCCGACCAGGAGTCTGTCCCGGTAATCCCGGGGTCGCACGCATGGGGCTTGCGAGGCAAGATCAAGGCGCAGCGGCGTGTGATGGAGTGGTTCTCCTGCCGCGTCGCTGCAACGCCGAGCTTGACCGCAACCCCCATGCGCCCAGGGG
>JBDSFL010000088.1:0-6585 GCA_039919545.1 Thermoanaerobaculia bacterium
AGCCGAACCGAGCCGCCCTCGCTCGACCCGCACCCCCGCTCACCCGCCCGGCCCGCCCGCGTCGGATCCTCGCGGAGCCGCTCGCGCACTGTCGCCTCCAAGCCATCGAAGGATCGCCGCATGGTAGGTGCCGGTTCACCGAACGCTTACGTCGTTCGCGGTTTGCGTTCAGCGCCTTCCAGGTGACAGAGGTGAGCTGCCTGCATGTAACATTCCGTTGGAGCGATGTACGAACGGGGCACTAGGACGGCATTTTCAGGCCGGTTCCTCGCCCTCGCCTCGGCCGGCGTCAAGGAGAAGGCTCACGATGGGGGCTGAGCGCAGGAACGGTTTCGTTTCCATCATCATCCCGGCGCTCAACGAGCAGCGCGTCATCGGGCGATGCTTGGAGGCTTTGACGCGCCTGGATCTCCCTGAGGATTCCTTCGAGGTCGTCGTGGTCGACAACGGCTCGACGGACCGCACGGTCGAGATAGCGCGATCGTTCTCTCCGGCGCTGAAGGTGACCGTCCTGCCGATGCCCCGGGCGAGAATATCGGCATTGAGGAACGCGGGCGTCTCCGTGTCCCATGGCGCGGTCCTGGCGTTCCTGGACGCCGACTGCATCGCGCCCCCGCACTGGCTGGAGAAGGCGACGGCCCTGCTGGCTCGTGAAGGCGTCGGCGTGGTGGGCTCGTACCCCCGCATCCCCGAGGATTCGCGCTGGGTCGCTCGCGCCTGGTACGGAGGGCTGGAACACGAAAAGCAGGGGAACGTCTCGTGGGTCGGATCCCACAACATGGTCATCGCCGGTTCGACATTCTCGCGGGTCGGTGGCTTCGATGAATCGATCCAGACCAACGAGGATTGCGAGCTCTGCGAACGCATCCGCTCCGCCGGGCTGCACGTCGTCGGGTCCGCCAGCGTGGCGGTCTTGCACCTGGGGACGCCTCAGACCCTGGTTGATTTCTACCGGAAGATCCGTTGGCAGGCTACGGACGGTCTCCACGTGTTCCTTCGCAGCCTCCCGCGGATCACGAACCCGCGGCCGCTTCTCTTCGGGGTCTACACGTTGATCTGCCTCGCGGGCGCTGCGGTTGGTGGCGCGATGGCTGCCTGGTCGGGGGAGCTCTGGCCGTTGGCTTGCTTTTTGGGCGCGCTGCTGGTGCCTGCCCTGCTCCTCAGTCTACGCATCGCGGTCAGGCGGCGGAATCTGGCGATCGTCGGTCCGTTGACCATTCTGCACCTGGCGTACGGCCTTGCGCGCGGGCATGCTCTGCTGAGAGCGCCGGGGCATGTCCGAAGGAGCTGACAGATCGAGGAGCCCGATGATCCCGCGACCTGGCCTCGCCGGAATCGAAGGGGTCAGCCGCCGCCGCGAGGCCCAGGTCGTCGACGTCGGGCCGGATGAGCGAAAATGTAGCCGGATTGCCGAAGGGTGTCACGTGAGATCAACCTTCCTGCCATTTTCCCCTCCTCTGATCGGGAACGAGGAGATCGACGAGGTCGTGGCGACCCTGCGGTCGGACTGGATCACGACGGGTCCGAAGGTGCGTGCCTTCGAAAGGGAGTTCGCGGACTACGTGGGAAGCCCGGCCGCCCTCGCCGTGAGCTCCGCCACGGACGCGATGCTCGTCGCGCTCGCCGTGATGGGGCTCGGCCCGGGGGACGAGGTCATCACCTCGACGAACACCTTCTGCTCGACCGTTCACGTGATCGAACACCTGGGGGCGCGTCCGGTCCTCGTCGACGTCGAGCCGGACACGCTGAACCTGGACCCATCGGCCGTGGAGCGAGCCGTCACCACCCGCACGCGGGCGATCATGCCCGTCCACGTCTACGGCCACCCGTGCGACATGGACGCCATCGGCGCGATCGCATCGCGACACGGGTTGAAGATCCTCGAGGACGCGGCCCACGCCCTCCCCGCCTCGTGGAGGGGCCGCCGAATTGGTGGAATCGGGGACCTGACGGCCTTCAGCTTTTACGCGACGAAGAACCTGACCACCGGCGAAGGCGGGATGCTCACCGGCGACCCCGAGCTCATCCGGAGAGCGCGGCCCTGGAGCCTCCACGGGATGAGCCGCGATGCGTATCAGCGGGACTCGACGGAAGGCTCCTGGTTCTACGAGGTCACCCTCCCCGGCTTCAAGTGCAACATGACCGACATCCAGGCCTCGATCGGAATCCACCAGCTTCGAAGGCTCGACGAATCCCAGAGCAGGAGGCGCGAGATCGTCCGGAGATACGAGGAAGCTCTCGGGGCTTGCGATGCGGTGGCGCTTCCCGTGGAAAGGCCGGACGTCGTCCACGCGTGGCACCTCTTCGTGGTCCGGCTCCGCCTGGACCGCCTGCGGATCGGGCGGGGGCGCTTCATCGAGGAGCTGAAGAGGCGGAACATCGGCGCCTCGGTGCACTTCATCCCGATCCACCTGCACCCCTACTACAGGGACAAGTACGGCCTGGCGCCGTACGATTTTCCGGTGGCGATGGACGCCTACGAGCGAATCATCAGCTTGCCGCTGAACCTTCGGCTCAGCGACGCGGACGTGGAGGACGTGGCCGGGGCGCTGCAGGACGTGGCCCGAGAATTTCGGAGATGAAGGCCGCCAAGAGAGCCACCGACGTGGCCGTCGCGGCGACCGCCCTCATCCTGGCGTCCCCTCTCCTGGTCATTGCGGGACTGGCGGTCCGGCTCCACGACGGCGGTCCGATGCTCTTCCGGCAGGCGCGAGTTGGGCGGGACGGAAAGCCCTTCGTTCTCCTGAAGATCCGCTCCATGAGGAGGTGCGCCCAGGAGGCGGGGCCTCTCGTGACCTCCGCCGGGGATCGACGCGTCACCCCGATCGGCCGCTGGCTGAGACGAACGAAGATCGACGAGCTTCCCCAGCTCTGGAACGTCCTCAGGGGCGAGATGAGCCTGGTCGGGCCCCGACCCGAGGTCAGGCAATTCGTGGACCTCTACACGGTGGAACAGCGGGAGGTGCTCGGGCTGACGCCGGGCCTGACGGACCCGGCGACCATTGCCTACCGGGACGAGGAGCAGCTCCTGGCCTGCAGCGAGGACCCGGAGCACTACTATGTGGACGTTGTGATGCCCGAGAAGATCGAGATCAACCTCCGGTACGCGCGAAACGCGACCCCCCGGACGGACCTGGGCGTCCTGTTGCGGACGGCGGCGGCGATGCTCGGGATCGGTCTGAGGTTTCGAGCCGGATTGGATGCGACGCCCGGAGCTGGGACGACCGAACCCCCGGCGGGGAAGGCCAGCAGTCCGGCGAAGGACCGTGCGCCGAGGGCGGCGCTCGAGAAGAGCGCGAGGCTGGAGCCGCGGCCGAGGGCCCTCGTCTGGTGGATGCAGTCCGTCTCGCGGCCCACGCAGGCCCTGCTCGACGTCCTCGTCCTGGTCGTCGCCTTCGGCCTCGCCTACCTGTTGCGGTTCGACTTCGTCCTGAGCCCGCTTCACCAGCGTCGGGCTCTCCTGCAGCTCCCGCTCGTGGTTGGCCTTCAGGTGCTGGCGTTCGCGATCTGGGGCGTCTACAGCTTCATCTGGCGCTATATCGGTCTCGCCGAGACGAGGGCGTTCCTGGGAGGGGCCTTCTCGGCCGCTGTGCCTCTCCTCCTCCTCCGGATGGGGTTGCCGGACAGCCTCGCGGAGTGGCGTGTGCCGGCATCCGTCGTCGTGATGAACGCGGGGCTCGGCTTTGGCGGCGCGCTCGGACTTCGCGTCCTGCGGCGCGTCCTCTTCGAGCGGTACGAGAGGCGGGAGAGCCAGGAAGGGACGAAGTCCGAACGCGCCGCGACCCGCACGCTCCTGGTCGGCGCGGGACGAGCGGGGATCCTCGCGGCGAGGGAGATCCTGGGCCGGGGCGACCTGAAGATCGACGTCCGCGGGTTCGTCGACGACGAACCGATGAAGCTCGGGTCGGTCGTCCACGGCATTCGCGTCGTCGGGAGGACGACGGACATCCCCTCCCTTCTCGAGAAGCACGAGATCGAAGGCGTCATCATCACCATCGCGAGCGCCTCGCGGAGCGACATCCGTCGCATCGTGGGGATCTGCGAGGCCTGTGGTATCAGGCCGCGGATCATTCCGGGGTTCTACGAGATCCTCGGCGGGCGCGTGCGTGTGAGCCAGATTCGCGGTGTCGAGATCGGGGACCTTCTCGGGAGGGAGGCCGTCCAGCTCGACGACGAGCGAATCCGGAGGTTCCTGGTCGGCCGGCGGGTGCTCGTCTCGGGGGCCGGCGGGTCGATCGGCGCGGAGCTGGTGAGACAGGTGGCTCGCTTCTCTCCGCTGGAGGTCCTGCTCGTGGAGCGAGCGGAGTTCGCGCTCTACAGGATCGACGAGGAGATGGGACGACTCTTCCCCGACCTCAGTTGCGCTCCGCTCCTCGTCGACGTCACGGACGGAGCGCGTCTGAGAGCCGTTTTTCGGGACTACAGGCCCCAGGTGGTCATCCACGCGGCGGCGCACAAGCACTTGCCGCTCGTCGAGCTGAACGCCGCCGAGGCGGTCAGGAACAACGTCTTCGGCGCGCTGACGATCGGCGAGATCGCAGGGGAGTCTGGTGCGGAGACCTTCATCCTCATCTCGACCGACAAGGCCGTGAACCCGACGTCGATCATGGGGGCGACGAAGCGGGCGGCGGAGCTGGCCATCCAGATGCTGGGCAAGAGGTACCCGACTGCCTTCATGACGGTCCGCTTCGGGAACGTCCTCGACTCCTCGGGCTCCGTGGTCCCGCGGTTCCGCGAGCAGATCGGTCGGGGGGGGCCGGTGACGGTCACGCACCCCGAGATGCGGCGCTACTTCTTGACGGTTCCCGAAGCGGCTCAGCTGGTCCTTCAGGCAGCGTCGCTCGGGAAAGGGGGAGAGATCTTCCTCCTCGACATGGGAGAGCCGGTGAAGATCGTCGACCTCGCCACGGACATGATCACCCTCTCGGGCTACAAGCCGCACGAGGACATCGAGATCGTCTTTACCGGGATCCGGCCTGGCGAGAAGCTCTTCGAGGAGCTGGGGACGACGGAGGAGGAGGTCGACCGGACCACGCACAGGAAGGTATTCGTGGGACGGTTCAGCGGAGTCGGCCCGGAGCGGATCAGCGCGTCCCTGGAACGGCTGCGCGACCTGGCGAACGCCGGGGACGACGCGGGCCTGCGCCGGGAGCTGGGGGTGCTGATCCCCGAGGCCACGCTGGCCGCCGGGCGAGCAGAGCCGTCAGCCTAGTGCCGCCCTTCTCCGATGCCGCGGTGCGCGATGCGGCCTGACGCCAGTCAACTCGGGGGAACCAGGGAGCTCTTCGTCGTCGGAAGTCCCCGGTCGGGGACGACCCTCGTTGCAGGACTCCTGGACCTGCTGCCCGGAGTCTGGATCGGCAAGGAGACCGGGTTCATTCCTCGTCTTTTCGAGCCCGGAATGGAGTCGCTCCACGGTTGGGACACACCCCGTCTGGAGAAGACCGTCGCGCGCGTGAATGCCAGCCTGCAAAGCCAGGCTTGGATGTCGTTGGCGACCGTGGCAGGAGCCCGGCAATTCTGGTCCGAGACGGGATCGCCCGGGTACGAGGGCCTCATTCGTTACGTGTGGTCGCTCGAGGTACCGTCCGGACGGCCCCGGCCGGCTGTCGTGGGGGACCAGTCGCCGGAGTACGTTCTGGCCATCCCGCTGCTGGAGCAGCTGTTCCCTCGGGCGCTCTACCTACACGTGGTCCGGGATCCGAGGGATGTCGTCTCTTCCGTCCTGCCGCTTCATTTCGGGGCCCATTCGGCGGCGATTGCCGCCCTGTACTGGAACGAATCGGTCGCCGGCTGGTGGGCGGCCGAGCGCCGCGTTCCCGCCTCGCGCCGGTTCGAGGTGCGCTACGAGGACCTCGTCGCCGAGCCGGTAGCGGTCTTCAAGGCGATGGCCGGGTTTCTCGGGATCACGCCGCGCGGACCGATCGAACGCCAGGAGCTGTCAGGAGACGCCCACGGCCTCGCCCGGCAATGGCCGCATCACGCCCGTCTAGCGGAGCCGATCGACGACCGCTCCGTGGGCCGGCACCGGCGGGATCTGTCCGACCGGGATCGTGCGCTCGTCGAGGCGATCTGCTACACGGGCCTCGTGACGTACGGTTACGAGGCCGGTCCCTTCAGGCCATCGCCGGTGCTCGAGGAGAAAGCGCTCCTGCTGACGGGTGAACGCCTGCGGGATGTCTGCGGGCGTGCGCTGGGCGCCGCACGGAGGCTCTGGCGGTCGAGGGCATGACACCCGCGGCCCGCGACCGTGCGATGCCCTTGGTCATCCTCGTCATGGCGCTCGTCGTGGCGGCCTACCCTTCGTTCGTTTCCCATCCGGTCACGCTGCTCGCGCCGATGGGCCTGCTGCCGGTCCTGATCCTGCTCGGTGGCGATGGGTCCTTCAGGCCATTCTGGCTCGTCTTCACTTTGGCGCTTCTGGGCTGGTCGCTCGTCTCCCACTCGATCATGGGCGGCAGCTTCTCCGGCCTCGTCCACACGATCTCGATGTACGCGCCTATCGGGGCGCTCGCGTTTCGAACCCGGCGTCCGGAACAGCTCGCCCTCAGGTTTGCGGCCCTGACGGTCGCGTTGATCGAGGTG
>JBDSFL010000089.1:0-3308 GCA_039919545.1 Thermoanaerobaculia bacterium
TTGACGAAGCTTTGCCAACCTTGCCACGAGAATTCGTGGTTGTCCCAGATCGCGACGAACGGCCAGCGCGCGCGAGCGTCCTGGAGGTCTGGATCGGCGAGATAGCCTTTGTAGATGGCCCGGTACCCGTCGACTGTCAGCGGGATGTGGAAGTTGCCGACCTTGTGGCCGTCGGGGATGCGGGCGACCTCATAGATCGTGCGGTCGTATCGTGTCTTCACTTCGTCGGGATACTCGACCACCTCGTAGATGAAATCGCCGAGGTGCAGGACGAAATCGAGCTGCTCGGCGGCTGCAGCGCGCTCATCCTCGTAGATCATCCGTCGATAGGCGTTCAGCTTCCCCTCATTGATATCCTGACAGCTCACGAAGGCGAAGTTCACCGTGCGGGAATCGTTTGGCAACGGCGCCGTGATCGTGCGGCCCACCCGGCTGCCGTTTCCGTCGGTGTCGGTGAACCGATACCAGTACGTGCGGGCCGGCTTGAGTCCGCCAACCAGAACACGCGAGGTCCAGTCCGCGGCGCTCGAGACGGCTGCCTGCGCGTGCGCGACGACGCGGCGGAATGCCTCATCCTCGGCGACCTCGACGGTCAGAAGATGGCGTGTGCCCTGGGCAAACGGATGCCTCGTCCACAGGATGACGCTGTGCGGATCGGGATCGCCCGAGGCGACCCCTTGGGGATAGAGATCCCTCCGCTCATGCCAGCGAACACGCGACCCTCGAGCCGGCCCGACCCATGCGAGCGAAGCACTGATTCCTGCTGCGGCCTTGAGAAAGGATCGGCGGCTGATCTTCATCGTCTCACTCCGTCGGGGCTGCAGCTGGCGAGGACCTCGGCAATCTCGCCGTCGCGAGAGTCGTGGCTGATAAAGACAAGAGCCTGGGGGCGAATTTGGAGAACCTTCTGGATCTACGCTTCGGCTGCCTCTATTGTTTCCGTGCTCCAGGTCGGGGAAGCGAACGACTTCGATCCCTTGCGACGAGTGTTCCCTACTTCTGCTTCTTCCCCACCTCGGACACGATCAGCGCATTGATGGCGTAGCCCACACGCAGAACCCCTTCGCTGAAGGCAGGCCGATCGAGGGTCATCAGGAAATCGCCCGACGTGCGCTTCCAGTCCGATGAGAACTCCGTCTTGTCTTCCGAGAGCCTCTTGATGGTGCCGGCCGATTCGGCGGCGGGCCGCTTACCGTGTTTCTGGATCTGAACATTGGTCGAGCCCGCCTTGGCGTTGATCGCCCAGACCATCGCGCTTTCGAGAACCATCGACGGATCGGTGGCGATGCCCGCGGAGTCGCGCTTGTAGCCGGAAGACGACTCTCCAAACATCTGGGGAACGGTGAAGGTGATCTCCGGGACGATGGCGATGAGCTGCTTCTCCTTGGCCATGTCCCGCATCCACCAGACCGGGCCCTGGATCGGGTTGTCGAACGCCTGCGCATCGGAGGGTGAGGCCACCACGAAGGTGAGCGTGCCGAAGCCCCCCTTCGTGGGAAGCCCCCACTTCGCGTCGGGCTTGTTCAGCGAGCGCCCGGTGAAGGCCGGCTCGTTCTTCACGTCGTCGAACGTCAGCACCGTGTAGTGGGCCGCGCGCATCCGCGTGACGAGGTCGTCCTGGATCTTGCCCGCGAGGTCCTGGAGCATCGACTTGTCGAGGCCGTCCACGAAGAACTTGCCATGCGCCTGAGCCCCGCCCTTCTGCGACCAGACGGAACCCTTGGCCGAGACGATCAGGTTCACGGTGGGGATCAGGAAGGTCTTCGAGAGGCCGAGATCGCCGCCGAAGTTGCTGACCTTGATCCGGTCCATGTTGAGCTCGAAGGGCTTCGCCGCCGGCGTCTGCGCACGAGCCGTGATGGCGTACCCGCCAATGACAGAAATGACGAGAGTGAGCGCGAGCTTCCGCATGAAGAGACTCCTTCGAATTGATATTGCGTCGAGACGGTTTTGCGAAAGGGTGCCACAGGTCTCTGGAGCCCTCAAGCGGGATCGGAGGCGTCCCGGGGAGACACCTCGCTCACCTCCCGATCGGTTCGATTCGACTGAACCGACAGGACGAGCTTCCCCAGATTCTCGTTCGCCGCCATCCGGCGATGCGCCTCGCCGGCCTGGTCCAGCGGGAGCACCGCTTGGATCACGGGCCTCAGCGTGCCGTCTGCGAAGCCGGGAAGCACGTCGCGCACGAAACCTGCGGTGAGCGCGAGCTTCTCGTCCAGCGCCCGCGCGCGCAGAGTCGAGCCGATGAGGCGGAGTCGGCGCGAGAGCAGGGCTCGCAAGTCGAGCTCTGCGGCGGCACCGCCCATCGTGGCGATGAGCACGAGTCGCCCTTCGCGCGCGAGAACCGCGACGCTCTCGGCGAACGTGGCACCGCCCACGGGGTCGAGCACGACGTGGATCGCCTGCGGCCCGTAGCGCGCCTCGATGGCGATCCGGAAGTTGTCCGCGCTCGTGTCGACGGCCAGCTCGGCTCCCAGAGCCAGCACGGCCTCGCACTTGGCTTTCGAACGCGCCGTGCCGATGGCCACGGCACCCGCACGGCGGATGAGCTGCACGGCCGCCGTGCCCACTCCTGAGCCCGCCGCATGCACGAGAGCGCGCTCGCCACGCTCGAGCCCCCCCTCGATGAAGAGGTTGAGATAGGCGGTGAACCACGCCTCGGGAATCGCCGCCGCTTCCTCGAACGAGAGCGGGTCGGGAATCGGCATCAGCATCCCTCGCGGTACCGACACCTTCTCCGCGTACCCGCCACCGGTGAGGAGGAAGAAGACGCGCTCCCCCGCCTCGGTCTCGCCCGAGGCCTCGAGACCGAGAATCGGCGACGCTCCCGGAGGAGGAGGATATTTCCCCGCGGCCTGCAGCAGGTCGGCGCGATTCACCGCCGTTGCACGCACACGAACCACGACCTCGCCGGGTCCGGGAACCGGATCGGGCGATTCCTCGAGCGCGAGCCGCGGCGTTGTCGAGCCGGCGAGAGGTTCGAGAACGCTGATCGCTTTCACGAGGGGAGGCCCATCGCCTTCTTCACGAGCGCGAGAATAGGCGCGAGGTCGTCGAACCCGAAGCGGGGAATGGACGCGTCGTGGGCGGAATCCGTGTCGGTCACCACGCCGACCACGCTCGGATCTTTCAAGGCGACGGGAGCCCGGGCCGTCGCTTGCCTCACGACCTCGATCTTCGGCAGCGACGAACGCCGGAATCCCTCGACGAGGATCACGTCCACGCCGGGCGCCTCGGCCGCGAGCAGCGGGTCGAGACTCAGCGGGTGCTCGCCATTCCAGTGACGCGCCGCGCGGCGTCCCGCCACG
>JBDSFL010000101.1:0-14767 GCA_039919545.1 Thermoanaerobaculia bacterium
GAGGAGTACCTCGACCCGCGATCGTTCATCCGCCTGCCGCTCGAGGACTTCGACGAGAGCCGCCGCATCATCACGGCCGCCATCGCTGCCGGTGAACGGGAGGTGCGTATCGACGTCATCCGGGAGCAGAAGCGGAAGATCCTTTCCGAATACCAGTTCTTTCCCACGCTTGCACGCATCGTCCACGGGGATCAGCTCGCTCGCCACCTGGACGTGTCGGTGCTCAATCTCGACCGGCGGCCCGATCGATGGGAATCGTTCCGGCAGTCTGCGGCCGAGATGGCCGGTTCGGTGTTCGTCGAGCGCTGCGAGCGTGTGCCCGCCGTGGATGGAGAGGCGCTCGCGATGGACGAGGGAATCGCCTACATGTTCCGCGGAAACGACTTCGACTACCGCCGCGGCATCGTGGGGTGCGCGCTCAGCCACCTGGAGACCTGGAAACGAGCCGCGAGCTCCGGCCGCACGGCGCTCGTCCTGGAAGACGATGCCCGGTTCTGTGCAGGCTTCGGCGGCCAGCTCGTCGAGGTCTGCGGGGCGCTCGAAGAGCTTCACCCCGGCTTCGACGTGGCGCTTCTCGGATACCATCATTGGAGTGACCGGAGGGACGGCGAGTTCCGGGCCACGCACCGCTCCGCCGAGCTGCGGCCGATGGAGTGGAACGAATATCTGGGTGGCTTGTTCGCGTACATCGTTTCGCCCTCGGGAGCGAGGCGGCTTCTTTCCCTCGTGCAGCGCGACGGCATCCAGGTCGCCATCGACTGGCTGGTGATGCGGAAGAGTCAGAGCGGCGAGCTCGAGGTGGTGCAGTGCGTACCTCATATCGCCTCGTCGCCCCTGGCGCCGCCGGGTTCCACGGTCGACTCGAATATCCAGCACGACTTCGCGAGCGTTCGGGCGGCCCTCGCTTCCTGAGCGAGCCCTTCTTCGGAACGCGTTATCGTCTCCCCCATGGCGATGAAGAAATCCGCCGCGTCAGCATCCCCCGATGCCTACGTCGCGGCGCTCGAGGGCTGGCGCCTGGCGTGCGTCGAAGCGCTTCGCTCGACCGTTCGCGCTGCCTCAGCGCTCGACGAAGTCATCAAGTGGCGCAATCTCGTCTATTTCAAGAACGGCCCGGTGCTGATGATTCGTGCCGAGGAAGCGCGCGTGCTGGTCGGCTACTGGCGCGGGCAGAGGCTCCGGACCATCGAGCCCGCTCTGAAACCCGGCGGGAAATACGAGATGGCCACGATGGAGCTGCGGGAGGGTCATCCTATCGACACGGAGAGATTGCGGAAACTGACCAAGGCTGCCGTCAAGCTCAACGCGACGCTCGGAGATCCTCGGCTCGCGGCGGATCGATGATCAGGAGCCTTCTTCTCCGCAACATGAGGTTTCAGAAGAGCCAAGCGACCTCGCTGCACTCGGAGCTCCCCCACCTTGCGGCCCGAAGGCTGGGCAATCCCCTTAAACTGGTACCAGATGCCCGCGTGCGCCGTCTGCGGCTCCCACCTGGGAAGTGAGAATGATTGCTCCCGGTGCGGGGCGCCCGTCGACGGGTCTCAAACGCCCACCCGCCATCCGTCGAGCGTGGCACCCCAGCCTGGCGGAACCGCTCACGCGGCGAGCCGCTTCGTCACGGGAGACTTGATCGCCGGCCGCTTTCGGATCATCGAGATGGTCGGGCGGGGAGCGATGGGCGAGGTCGTGCGCGCGGAGGACCTCTCTCTTCGTCAGACGGTCGCGCTGAAGTTTCTTCCTGCGGCGTTAGCGCACGACCCTCAGGCGCTGGATCGCGTTCGAGATGAAGTGCGGATGGCTCGACGCGTTTCGCATCGAAACGTTTGCCGCGTGCATGATCTGGGAGAGTCCGAAGGACAGCTCTTCATCTCGATGGAATACGTGGATGGTGAAGACCTCGCCTCGTTGCTTCGCCGCGTCGGGCGGCTTGCCGGCGATCGAGCGCTCGAGATCGCTCGTGAGCTTTGCGCGGGGCTTGCGGCAGCGCACGTGGCAGGCGTGATTCACCGGGACCTGAAGCCCGCGAACGTGATGCTCGACCGCGAGGGCCGGGTGCGCATCACGGATTTCGGACTGGCCTCTCTTGCTGACGCCGTGAATGCCGACGAAATCGCGGGAACTCCGGCCTACATGGCGCCGGAGCAGCTCGCGGGCACCGGCGCGACCGTGCGAAGCGACCTCTATGCGCTCGGTCTCGTGCTCTACGAGCTGCTCTCGGGGCGGCGGGCGTTTCCGCCAGCGGCGACCCTCTCCGAGCAGCTGCGCCAACGACGTGATCACGCCGTGATTCCGCCCGGTCAGATCGTTCGCGATCTGGATCCATTGGCCGAGTCCGCAATTCTCCGCTGTCTCGCCACCCGCCCGCAGGATCGTCCCGATTCGGCGCTCGCCGTTCTCGCCGCGTTCTCAGGCGGAGATCCGCTCAAGGCCGCTGTGGATGCCGGCCAGACCCCGTCCCCTTCCGCGGTCGCGGGGGCTTCCGTTGCGGGGGTGCTCTCCCCTTTCTGGGCGTGGAGCTGCGTCGGAGCGATATTCGCGTCCGTTTCGATTTTCCTGGCCTTCGGCGCGGAGCAGAGCAGCTTCGAGCGTGTGGGGCCGATCCACCCGCCCGCGGTTCTCGCCGTGAAGGCCGAGGAGGCAATGCGGGCGCTCGGATTCTCCGGCGTGTGCACGGACACGGCTTCGGGCTTTTCGTATGACGACGCGGCGCGCCGCGCATCGATCCTCGATCGAAAGTCCGAGTCCATTGCGGCGGAGCGGCGCACGATATATTTCTGGCACCGTTGCAGTCCGGTCCCGCTCGTTCCGAGGGGGCAGACGCATGTGAGCCGCGCAAATCCGCCGATCGGCGTGGACGAAGCGCTGGTCGACCTGGACGTCACGGGTCGCCTCCTTCGTTTCGTCGCGCGGCCGGAGTCCGAGGCGGCGCCTCTTCGCCATGAGCCGACCTCCTCGACGCCTTTGATGACCTTCCTTCGCCTCGCGGGGCTCGAGCCGACAGAAGGCGCTGCCTCTCCGCCGGCGAACGGCCCGATGCGTCTCGAGGCCACGTTCGATCGGGCGCTGAAGGCCCGAGTCGAGGCGGACTTTCGGGGCGAGCGTGTCGTGTCGGCGTCGGTCTTCTGGCCCTGGTCCCCCTTGCCTCGCCCGCGTGCACCGAAGCTCCTCGCGGCCGAAGACGTGTCCAATCTCTTCTTTCTGGTCTTGACCGCCGCCTCCCTGCCTCTGGCCTATCGAAACCTCCGGGCGGGCCGGGGCGATCGCCAGGGCGCGACACGACTCGGCCTGGTGGTGTTCCTCGGGCTCCTCGCGGTTCTGATCCTGAAAGCCCACCCCGGGAAGTCGTTCTCGGGATTCGACACCGTCCTGGAGCCTGCAATTGCATGGTCGCTCTATATCGGCGGAACGGTGGCCCTGTTCTACCTCGCCCTCGAACCGATCGTGAGGCGCGTGTGGCCGGAGCGTCTCGTCTCGTGGACCCGGCTCCTGTCGGGAAACGGGCGCGACCCGATGGTCGCGCGCGACGTTCTGCTCGGGATGGCCACGTTCTACGGTCTGACGGGGCTTTTCATTCTCATGGCTCGATTCTCGGGGGTGGCTCAGCTTCCCGCGAAAGCCGCGCTCGAACCGCTGTTCGGTCTCGCGCGTTGCGCGAGCGCAACGGCGCTTTCGGTGGTGATGGCCGTGAGACTCGGGCTCGTCTTTCTCTTGCTGCTCCTGCTGCTGCGCGCGCTGGAAAGAGTCCGTTGGCTTGCAACGGTCATCTTTTTCGCAATCGTGGTGGGCGTGATGTCGAGCTTCATGATGATCGCTGGAGTCCAGGCCACGCTCGGAATTCCGCTGGCGCTCGTGTTCGGAGCGGCGATCCTTCTGCTCATCGTGCGTGTCGGCCTTCTGGCCATTACGGTGGTGCTGTTCTTCGGGACGCTCACGATGCTGTTTCCCAATGTCGCCCGGCTTTCGGGATGGAGCGCGTTCTGCTTGTGGTGGCTCCTCGCCATCAGCTTCCTCGGGGCCGCTTATGGCGTCTATTACTCCACAGGCGGACGCCCGTTCGGAGATCGACCCTTCCTCGAGCCCTGACGCTGCCGAACATCCAGGTGAACGCATCTCGTTCCGGTATCCTTCCCCCATCCGCAGACTCAGAGCCGTTCTTTTTCTCGTCCTGATCGCCGGATGTCTGGCCTGGGCGGGCGTGCGGTTGACCAACGCGGCGGCGGTCCCATCGCCGGAAGCGGACCTGGCGGTGCACGTCGTGGACGTCGGCTCCGTCGAGATCGTCCTCAAGGAGACGGGAGTGGTGCGACCGCGTCAGTCCGTCGCCGTGAAATCGAAGGTCTCCGGAAGAGTGCGCGAGATAGGGGTCGCCGAAGGCGAGAACGTGCGCGCCGGGCAGCTCGTCGCGGTGGTCGAGCCGGACGCGCAGGCTTCCCTGACTGTTCTCGAGAAACGATTGGAGCTGCGGCGCCTCAAGCTCGATCGCGACCAGAAAGAGCGCGTGTCCAAGAGGCTGGCGAGGCTGGCCAAGGAGGGGCTCTCGTCGGAGCAGTCGGCCGAGGAGGCGGAGAGAGACTTCCTGACCGCGCAGAATCTCTTCCTTCAGGCGCGCACGGTTCTGAACGTCCTCGAGAAGGAGGCGAACCAGCCCGAGTCGAAGTCCGACGAGGCGCTCGGCGCCGATCCGCGCGGCCTGACCGATTACCGCATCCTGGCGCCGATCGCGGGAGTCGTCGCGTCGGTGAAGGTGAAGCCTGGCGAGCTCGCGACTTCCGGGACCACGGGCTTCTCGCAGGAGGGCGCGCTTCTCATGGAGATCGCCGACCAGAGCCAGCTCGAGGTCGCCGTGAACCTCAACGAGATCGACGTGCCCAAGGTGAAGCGCGGGATGCACGCGAAGGTGACGCTCGCGGCCCGTCCCGGCAAGCCGCTCGATTCCGTGGTGGACCGCGTGGGCGTCGCGCCGTTCGTGGACACGACGCGAGCGTCCGGCGACGCGGCCAAGACCGTCGTCTATCAGGTCGCGCTCCGGCTCCCCGAGCGCCCCGAAGAGCTACGGCAAGGAATGACGGCGATGGTCGACCTCACGCTCGAGAGTCGCGCGAAGGTCACGCGGATTCCCGTGCTGGCCTTCGAGGAGAAGGACGGCAAGGTGCTCGTGCGGCGGAAGGCAGCCGTCACGGCGTCCAGGCCATCTTCGAGCGCCTTCGAGGACGTCGCCATCGAGCTGGGCCTCAGGGGCGAACGCTTCGTGGAGGTGACGAAGGGTCTCGAGCCGAAGGACGTCATTGTCGCGCGGTGGCCAAGAGAGCCCGTCAAGAAGAAGTAGATGAGCCATCGGCCGCGAGGTTGGCAGCTCGTCCGTGCCGTTCACCTGATCGGTGAAGCCGTGCGGCAGATCGCGGCTCATCGGCTGCGTACTGGCCTCGCGATCTCGGGAATCGCGGTGGGTGTGGCCGCGGTGGTGGGCTCACTTTCTCTCGTGGACGCATTCGCTTCCTTGTCCCGGGCTGGGTGGGAGCGTCTCGGAGGAGCCCGCGCAGGCGTCGTGTTCGCGCGGGACAGCGTCTTCACGGGCGGCCGCAGGATCATCCTCTCGAAGGTGTATCCGCTCACGGAGGAGGACCATGCCGCCCTTCTGACGCTCCTCCCGGAGCTGGAAACTATTTCGCCGAGCGTCAACATTCCCGCGGTCGTCAGCACGCCTCGTCTGACGCTTCGCGACATCAATCTCTTCTCGACGGGAAGCGAATACCCGGGTATCCGCTCGTTCACCATCGAGTCGGGACGATTCTTCGACCAGGGTGAGGTCGAACGCGCCGAACGCGTGATCGTGCTTTACCGCGATTTCGCGGCGGAGCTGTTCGGCGATGCCAATCCGCTCGGCCAGGAAGTGTTCGTCGAGGGAGAGCGCTTCGTCGTGATCGGACTGTTCCGGCCGTTCCCGGGACGGGTCTTGCGCAACATGTTCATCCCTTTCCGCACGGGCGCTCTCAGGCTGGGCGCGGTGCGCAACGGCCACGGACCGAATGTCTGGGTGAAGCTGCGCCTGGGCGCAGACAAGGTTGCCACGCAGGATGCGATTTACAAGGCGCTGCTCCGCCGACACCCGGGCTCGACTCGAGACCACTTCCGGGTGCTCATGCTCGGCGAGTTCGAGGATCGCTTCCTGAAGGAGATCAAGACGCAAGGAGACGTGGTCATCGCCGTTGCTCTCCTGTGCCTCATCGCGGGCGCCGTGGGAGTTCTCAACGTGTTCCTGATCTCTGTCGCCGAGAGGACGCGTGAGATCGGGCTGCGCCTCGCCCTCGGCGCCTCGCGTCGCGGCATCCTGGGGCAGATCCTCTTCGAGTGTCTGGTCCTCTGCGCCATTGGCGGCCTCTCGGGTCTGCTCCTCGGAGCGGGGATCGCGGCGGGGGCTCAGGTCGCGCTCCGCAGCCGGATGAAGCCAGGGACGAATGCGGGCACGGTGCTGGACAACGACCCGCTGATGTTTTCGGTCCATGTGGATGCCCGCGGAATCCTCGCGGCCGTCACTCTGGTCTTCGCGACGGCGATCCTCGGCGGCCTGTTTCCCGCGTGGCGGGCGTCGCGGCTCTCGCCCTCGGAAGGCCTGAGGCACGAATGACGGCGCTCGACGGTGTGCGTGAAGCGCTGCTCGGCGTGATGCGATATCCGATGCGCTCCGCGCTGGCGCTTCTCGGCCTCGTGGTCGGCGTTTCGTCGATCGTCGCCTCTCTGGCTCTGCTCGTCGGCGTTCATCGCTTCGCCCTCCAGTCGGCGATCCAGCGAAGCCGGCTCGACGTGCTCACGCTCGAGAGCCCCCCGGAGGTCATGAGAAACGGACGACCGCTCGTTCTTCCCAAGCCGGTGAGGTTCACACAGGACGATGTCGATCGAGTGAAGGCGAGCGTTCCCGGGGTTCGGGACGCGATGGCCGTCTCCGAGGACACGGTGCCCGTGCGGCGCGAAGGGACTGCGTTCGACGTGCAGGTGTTCGGCGTCGGAGCGAACGCAGGCCGCTTCCTGCCGATGGAGATCGAGGCGGGTCGATTCTTCGGACTCGAGGAGGCCCACGATGCCGCGCGGGTGGCCGTGCTGACGCATGCTCTGGCGGAAGACCTCTTCGGAAAGAGCGCTGAGGCGGTGGCCAAGGAGCTGCTCATCGGCGGTCAACGCTTCGACGTGGTCGGCATCGTGACCGTCCCACGCGAGGGGTTTTCCGGTGACGAGCGACGCGCGTGCTACGTGCCGTTTCGCGCGAAGGAGGAGCGTCTGAGCACCGCCCAGAGCGGCTCGATCGTCGTGGCGGCGGTGTCTCTGGAACGCGTACCGGAGGTCCGGGAAGGACTCGAGCGGCTCGTCCCGCGGCTTCGGCCCGGCATCGGAAAAGACGGCTTCGCGATCCAGACCTCGGAAGACGACATTCATGCCGTCGCCGTGGAGACCGCAATCCGCGGCGCCACCTTGGGCGGCGTCGCGCTCATGGCCCTTCTCGTGGCGGCAGGCGGCATCCTCAACACCTTCCTCGTGGGCGTGAAGGAGAGGACGCGCGAGATCGGCACGCGCCGGGCGCTCGGGGCTACCCGGCTCGCCATCCGCTCGCAATTCCTTCTCGAAGCCCTGGTCCTCTCGATACCCGGAGGCGTCCTGGGCATCGCGGTCGGCGGGCGTCTCTCGGAATCGCTGGCCAAGCGCTTCGCGTCCGGGCTCATGGATCCTTCCGCACTTCACGTCCACGTCGGCGTGCCCGAGGCTCTGGTCGGCCTCACGGCAGCCGTACTGGTTTCGGTCGGCGCGGGATTGGTTCCGGCATGGCGAAGCGCGAACGTAGACCCGACCGAGGCTTTGAGATACGAGTAGGGGGTGCGCTCGGAACGCGAGCTGGTCGGCGGCGGAGACGGGCACCGAAGGCTCCGACCACGTCGAGATCCGTGGCGACATCGGGCAGCCTCACTCCGCCGGGCGGGTCGCTCCGCACACGCAATCTCCCTTGAAGGCCTCCTCTGCCTGGATGCGCTTGTTCGCCTCGAAGCAGAACTGCTCCAGGGACTCCGCACCCGAGCCCGAACCGAGCGGCGGCGACGTGCGCGACACCGGGCGGAACCTCGGCGTCACGGTGCCGTCGAGGGCGACCTCCATGCGGAGGTAGCCGTACGCGATCGGGTCGCCGGACTGCACGGCACCGGCGGTGCCGACGATCCAGCCCGGGAGCACCTGACCGTTGTGCTCGGGCGTGTTGTACACATCGGTCTTGAACGTGTGGTCGTGGCTGGCGAGCACGTACACCTTTTTACGCTTCTCCACCGGGCCTGAGAGGCCCTGCGCGCGGAAGAGCATGTCGTAGACCTGCTGCCCCGAGCAGAGCCCCTGGCACGAGGAGTCCATCGCGTGGCCGCGGCTGGTGCTGTACGGCAGCGCCTCGTGCATGCCCACGACGATGCTGCGGATCGCAGGGTCCTTCACGGCCTCGGCCAGCACGCGGCCCAGCCACACGAGCTGCCGGTGCGAGAACATCGACTCGTCGCCATTGTCGAGGTTGATGAACTCCACCCCGCGCATCACGAAGTGATACCACGTGCCCCCCACGTCAACGGGCAGCTTCCGGGCGGCGTCGGCGAGGCGCTGGGTGTGCAGCATCTTCTGCGCCAGCCAAGGGCGGAACACGCGCCGGAACTCGTCTCGCGAGCGGCCGTACAGCTCGTGGTTGCCGATGCCCAGGAGCACAGGAAACGCTCCGAACGGCTCGAGCTGGTACTGGATGAAGTCGTCGTACGCGGTTCGCGAATACTCTGCCATCTCGTCGCTGCCCAGCGAGTCCCACGAACGGGTCTTGCAGTCGAACGTGGGATGCGTGCGCTTGAGGATGTCGCAGTCGATGTCGTACATGCGCCGGAAGTCGCCCAGGTGCCAGTAGAACGAATTCGCGGGCCCCGTCTCGGCCAGGACGGCCGCCGCGATCTTCGGCATGATGAGGTCGCCGCAGTCGCGCGAATCACCCGACACGGCGAAAGCCCACGGCTCGGCAGGCTCTTCCGCTCGCGCTGGAGGCGCGGGCGTGGGCGTGGGAATGGGCGCGGGCGTGGCGGACACGCAGGACAGGGCGGCCATCGCCAGGGCGAAGAGCACGATTCGATTCGGCATGCGCCTATTTTAACAACCGGACGAGAGCGCGCCCGGCATGCGATCCCACGGATGATTCGAACGAGAGTCTAGAACTCGAAGGTCTTCTGGAATTTCGCGGTGAGCCGCGTGCCGGGCCTCTCGAACCCCGCGCCGCTCTGCCGATTGAACACGACGAACAGGTTCGTGGCCGGGTCGATGAGCCAGCGCACGATGGCCTGCACGTTGGTGAGCTCGTCGAGATTGTTGCTCTGCACGACCACCGAGGTGAGAAGGCGCACCGAGGCGTTCCAGTCCACGCGCGCCGACACGAGCGAGAGGTCGAAGTCGCCCCCCGGCAGGCGCACCACGTTGTAGTCCTCGATGAGCGAGACTCCGAAGTGAGAGCTGGGTTTCACGTCGAGACGGGCGTGGTAGCCGCGGCGCTGCCCGCCGTAATAGCCGCCCTGCGACGCACTCACCTGCACGGCGACGGAGCGGGTGGGGTTCGAGCCGATGGCGATGGTCTGGCGGTCGAAGCGGTAGCGGCCCGACGGGATCGTGGCGTGCTCGTTCAGGTCGAGCGGGTCGCCCAGCCTCTCGTCGAAGTTCGTGAAGCTCGCATCGAAGTACGCGCCGTTCAGCCAGTTGACCGTGAATTTCGCATTGGCCAGCCGCTCGTTGGCGCTGCCGTCCTCGTTGTCGCGCGGAAAATAGAAGACGTCGAAGGACACGTCCTGCACGCCCAGCACGCGCGGACGCGCAATGCCCCCCAGCGACAGGAACCAGAAGGCGACGCCGCTCGCGGCCACGAAGCCGACGGCCGGCTCGTAGGCGCTGCCGAAGCTCGCACGCTGCAGCTCGCCGCGGATGTTCTTGCCGGTGTAGAAACCGTCGATGCTCCACGCCGCGTTGCGGCCGGCGACCCCGGGAGTCTCGGTGCGCGTGTAGTAAGAATTGACGCGCAGCTCGGGGAACGGGTTCGACTCGAGGTCGATGCCCCAGGTGAGGGAGCGGCCGGGCAGGAGCCCCGTGTCGCCCGCGCGCTCCACGTCGGTGACGAGGGCGCCGACATAGGTGGAATGCCCGACGTCCTGCTTCACGCGGCCCACGAAGAAGTCCGAGCGCGGCACCCCGTCGGCAGTGCGCGTCTGCACGGCCAGCGCGCCGAACTCGGTGCGACCCGCGCGCCCGGTGGTCTTCAGGCCCGCGTCGATGGGAATCTCGCTGCCCTGATCCGAGAGTCCGATGCGGCGTGAGAAGAACGGGATCGCGGTGTCCTTGTCGCCGAACTCGAACACCTGGGAGCGCTGCAGGAAGAAGGAGCGCTTCTCGGGGAAGAACAGCGACGTGCGCCCGAAGTTGAACTGCTGCGCATCGACCTCGGTCTCGGCGAAATCGGTGTTGATGGTGAGGTCCGCCTCGATGGAAGACGTGACGCCGTAGCGCAGGTCGAGCCCCGGCTTGCCGAGGAAGGAATCGTCGGCGGGCGACTCGCGGTGGTCGTACGCGCCGGCGACGTAGGGCGTCACCTGCCGGAGCCGTCGCGAGGGCATGGGCGGGATGCCGGTGAGGTCTCCCGCGTGCGAGACCTGGTGCAGCTTCCAGGGCCGCGTCCAGCCCGTCCAGCGCGAGCGTTCGTGGATGCGACGCGCCTCGCGCGCGAAGTTGAAGCCCCAGGTGCCGTTCTCGACGCCCGCGAATGCCAGCGACGCGAACGGGATGCGGAAGAGCGCTTCCCATCCGGCCGGCGTGCGGCGCACGCGCACGTCCCACACGGTGTCCCAGTCGAGCGAGGGAGCGCGCTGCTCGCTGATGAGGCCGTCCACGCGCACGCCATTCGGATTCGTCGCGAAGTAGTAAGCATTGCGGCGGTCGTGCCAGGTGTCGAGGACGAAGACGATCTGATCGTCGGAGGTGAGCGTGGAATCGCGCCGCAGCTCGTGGGCGACGATCGCTGCCCTCGGTTGCGCGAGCCGGAAGCGCAGCAACAGCGCGCGCGGGGTGGCGATGGCACGGCAATCGATGCCGAGCGTGGCGGGAGCTCCTTCTTCGGGCTCCTGCTGCGTGGACTTCTCGATCGGCACGGCGGTGGACCACGCGGGGTCGTCGAAGGCATCGGGGGCGAGCTCGGTGGGAACGACGTGGACCGGAAGGGCCGGAGTGGCCGCTCGGATCGGGCGCGCGAGCGGGAGGAGGCCGACGACGAGCAGCACGAGCGCCAGGCGCGGTAACGCGTCGCCCACCCACCACCACGCGAAAGCAGGGATTCGATGGCCGTCACAGCTCAATGCAGGGTCTACGGAGCGGGTGGCGCGAAGTTTTGTCGTTCGTCCGGCGATGGGGACGCGTACATGGCACGTCGATTGCTCCCGACGCTCAGTGACCCCTCGAGGAGATCACATGAAAATTCGAATCGCCTTCGTGCTGCTCGCGCTGGCCCTCGCCAGCAGCGGGCGAAACGCCAGCGCCGACGTCAACGTGAGCGTCTCGTTCTTCTACGACGAGCTGTCCCCTCACGGCGAATGGGTCAGCGTTCGCAGCCACGGCCGCTGCTGGCGCCCGGCCCGCGTCGCGCGCGACTGGCAGCCCTACCTCAATGGCGAGTGGGTGTACACGGACTACGGCTGGACCTGGGTCTCGGACGATCCGTGGGGCGGCGATCCGTACCACTACGGCACCTGGGACCGTGATGACGACTACGGCTGGTACTGGATTCCCGGCACGGTGTGGGCGCCCGCCTGGGTGACGTGGCATTACAGCGATTCGATGATCGGCTGGGCGCCGGTACGGCCGAGTCTGAGCCTGAGCGCGTCGGGCTATCGCGGGCCGGCGCTCACCGTGTCGCGCACGTCGTATGTCTTCGTGCCCACCACGCAGTTCGTGGGCGTGAACGTTTCCACGGCGCGGCTGCCCGTCATCCAGAACGGCACGTTCCTGTCGCAGACGCGCCCCGCCACGCGGTTCGCCCCGTCGACGGCGGGTGTACTCACCAGCGGCGGTCCGACGCTCCAGCAGGTGGAGCGGTTCGGGAAAAGGAACGTCACCCGCGTGAGCATCTCGGAGGCTCACACCCGCGTGGTTCCGTTCCGGCAGGCACTGCGCGGCGGGCGCGGACAGGTGATCGCACCGGCAGCCGAGCGCGCGCGATACCTGAGCGGCGGTCGGGGCCAGGCCCCGACGGAGCGTCGGGTGGAGAAGCGTGACGTGAAGGCCGATCGCCACGAGATCAAGGCCGAGCAGAGAGCCCAGAAGCACGAACAGAAGCAAGAGCGGCACGAACAGAAGCAAGAGAAGCACGAACAGAAGCAAGAGCGCCACGAACAGAAGCAAGAGCGGCACGAGCAGAAGCACGAGAACAGGGTGGAGCGGCGGGAGCCGTCTCCGCAGCCAGCGCGACGGGAAGTGCAGGCTCCGCAGGAGAAGCCCGTCACGCACGAGCGTGAGAAGCACCAGCCGCACGGGCAGCCGGCCCGCGTCGAGCATGCCGCGCCCGAACGGCACGCGCCCGCCGAGCCCCCCGCTCAGGCGCGCCGGGCCGAGCCCGAAGGCGGTCAGCCGCCGCAGGGTCACGGCAATGGCCATCCGCAGAACCAGGGCCAGGGCCACGGGCAGGAAAAGGAGCACGGGAAGAAGAAGGACAAATAGGAGGAGCCGCCCGTCCCCTCCCTGGTCGAAGAAACCCGGAAGCGTTCGATCCGTATCAACACGGACAATGATCGCTCGACGTTTCTCCGCGCCCCTTGCTTGCTTCGTCCTCCTCGGCACTCTCGCAACCGCGCACGCGGCCGTTCCACGGGCGGCCGCGGCTCCGTCCGCACCTCTCCTCATCCGCGGCGCTCGCGTGTTCGACGGCACCAGAGTGCTGGCCTCCGCCGACGTCCTCGTGAAGGACGGCAAGATCGTGAGCATCGCCCCGCACATCGCCCTCCCCGCGGGAGCCGTGGTGGTGGAGGCGGCCGGCAAGACGCTGCTTCCCGGCTTCATCGACGCGCACACGCACGCTTTTCCGGGCGAGCTCGAGACAGCGCTGGTGTTCGGAGTCACGACCCAGCTCGACATGTTCACCGACCAGACGTTCGCCGCGGCCATGCGCGCGCAGCAGGCGAAGGGAGAGGCGACAGACCGCTCGGACCTCTTCTCCGCGGGCACGCTCGTCACCTCGCCCAAGGGGCACGGCACCGAGTACGGCATGGTGATCCCCACCATCGAAGGCCCCGCCGAGGCCCAGGCCTTCGTCGACGCGCGCCTGGCCGAGGGCTCGGACTACATCAAGATCGTGTACGACGACGGCAAGACGTACGGCATGTCCATCCCCACGATCTCGAAGGAGACGATGGCGGCCGTGGTGAAGGCGACGCACGCGCGCGGCAAGCTCGCGGTGGTGCACATCGGGTCTCTCGCCGGGGCGCGCGCCGCCATCGATTCCGGTGCCGACGGCCTCGTTCACATCTTCAGCGACCAGGCGCCGGACCCGAAGTTCGGAGCGTTCGTGAAGGCGCATGGGGCGTTCGTCATCCCCACGCTGTCGGTGAACGAGAGCGTGTCGGGCACGGCGAGCGGCGAATCGCTCACGAAGGATGCGCGCCTCGCGCCCTACATCACGGCCAGCGCCGCCACGAACCTGAAGAAGAGCTTTCCCAGGCGGGCGACCTCCATTGCCACGCTCGCGTCGTCGCAGGCCGCGGTGAAGCAGCTGCGCGCCGCGGGCGTGCCCATCCTGGCCGGCACCGACACGCCCAATCCGGGCACGGCGCAGGGCGTGAGCCTTCATCGCGAGCTGGAGCTGCTGGTGCAGGGCGGCCTGAGCCCGATCGAGGCGCTCGCTTCGGCCACGTCTATTCCCGCCAAGGTGTTTCGCCTCGCTGATCGGGGCCGCATCGCCGCGGGCCTGCGCGCCGATCTCGTGCTCGTGGATGGCGATCCCACCATCGACATCCTGCAGACGCGCGCCATCGCGCGGGTCTGGAAGGCAGGCGTCGCGCTCGACCGTGAGAAGACGCGATTCGCCGTGGCAGACGCCGCGAAGATCGAGGCGTCGCGCCCCGCCGCCCCACCTGCTGCGGTGCCCGAGAACGGCGTCGTGAGCGACTTCGAGGACGGCACCGCGAAGAGCACCTTCGGCCTCGGCTGGATGGTGACGACCGATCAGATGGCGGGCGGCAAGTCCGTGGGCAAGATGGCCGTCGTGACGAACGGGGCCGGCGGCAGCAAAGGCTCGCTGCTGGTGGACGGAACGATCGACGCGGGCCTCCCCTACGCCTGGTCCGGCGTCATGTTCTCGCCCGGCACCAAGCCGATGGAGGCGATCGATCTCTCCGCGAAGAAGCAGCTGCGCTTCCGCGTGAAGGGCGACGGCCGCAAGGGGCTGGTGATGCTCTTCACGGCGGGACGCGGACGGATGCCGGTGACGCGCGACTTCACGGCAACGCCGGAATGGAGCGATGTGACCCTGCCATTTGCATCCTTCGACGGAATCGACGCGCACGATCTGATGGGGGTCGGCTTCTGCGCGGGCCCCGCGGCGGGCGCGTACTCGTTCCAGCTCGACGACGTGCAGCTCCGATAGACGCGCACCGCGACAGCCGAACGGATCGACGTGGTGCAGCCGGCCCGTCGACTCCTCGCCGCTCTCTCGCGGTGACGCCCTCCTGGTATGCCGTTTGCG
>JBDSFL010000194.1:0-5703 GCA_039919545.1 Thermoanaerobaculia bacterium
GCCGCGGGCACAGCAGTCAGCCTGCACGTCTATTTCGACGGCATAGTTTTGGGATCCAAGCCGGCATCCCTGTTCGATCAGAGTGCTTCGGGCCTGGTCGGCACCGGACTCAATGCCACTTACTGGAACTTGAACATGCAACTGTCGAATCCCTATTCGGCCACGCCGGATGGCCTCGTGGTCCTTCTGCCACCGATCCTTCAAACGACGCAGCCGACCAGCGCGATCTTCAGTACAGCCCCGGCGGGCGTACCGTTTGAACGTTGGATGACGACCTGGACAGGCTTCCTGAATGTCCCCGTCGCCGGCACCTACCAGTTTCGAGAAGGCTCCGACGATGGGATGTGGTTCTACCTCGACGGGAATCTCGTCCTGAGCATTCCTGGCCTCCACCCGACATACGAGGTGGCCACCTCGATTTCGCTGACCGCGGGATACCATGAGATCAAGATCTCGATGTTCAACTGGGGCGGCGGGTACTCGCTCTATGTCTATTGGGCGCCGCCGGGCCAGGGCCTCTCGGTCATCCCGAAGACGAATCTCTTCACGACTCGTCCCGCGGCCCCTGCAACGGGCATCAGCGTCGGGTCTCCGGCGTTGCTCCCCGATGGCTCAGTGACGCTCGCGTACACGTGGAACACGGGGACGACGGCGTCCGGCCCCTACACGGCCGTCGCGGCCCTCCGTCAGTACGGTGCATTCATAACGTCCGGCGCAGCACCCTTCTCCATCACGCCATCGACCACGATTTCGGGAGCCATCGCGACCGATCGCCCCGCGTACGACGCGAATCAGCTCGTGCACGTCACCGCAGCCGTCCAGTACGCGGCAGGGAATACGCCCGTCTCGAACCTCACGGCCCGCCTCGCGGTCATGAATTCCGGCGGGGCCACCCTCGCCACGACAACGAACGCCCTCCCGCAGATGGTTCCGGGTTCGAGCGTTCCCCTGGCCCTGGATTGGCCGGACGGCTCGTCGGCCGCCGGAACGTACCAGGCGGTCCTCACGGTCGTCGATGCGCGTGGAGCGGTCGTTTACACGCGGAGCACACCCTTCACTCTCAACTCCACGGGCCAGACGGGGAGCAACCTCACGGGAGCGCTCACCTGTAACACGCCGATCTATCAGAGCCAGCTCCTGAACTTCACCGTCTCGATCACGAATACCGGAAACTCCGACGTGACGAACGGCGCCTTTGCGGTGCAGATCCTCGATACGGCGACCCAACAGCTCGTGGATACGATCGCCTTCACTGCGACGGTACCTGCTGGGCAGACCTTCAGCGGACCCTTCCCGTACGCGGGTAGCGCCAATCTCGCCGTGAAGAACTACACGGCGTATCTCGTCTCTCTCATTGCCGGCCAGCCGAAGCCGCTCGCGACGGCTCCGTTCGCGGTCCTTCCGTCGGCGGACCTGGCAATCACGCTCTCGCATGCACCGGAGCCGGTCTATGCGACCGACAACATTACCTACACGCTCCAGGTGACGAACAACGGTCCCTCGTCCTCGGGCGGGTCGTCGGTCACGTTCGTGCCGCCTGCCGGGGTAACGGTCGTGTCTGTGAGTGCGGGATGCACGGGCACCTCTTCGGTGGTCTGCACGATCGGCGCCCTCGCGAAGGGGGGCTCGGCCCCGCTCTCGCTCGTGTTCACCACTCCCGCGGCTCCTGGAACGCTCATGGCCAACGCGTCGGTTCGAGGGAATGACATGGACGTCATCCCGGCCAACAACTCGGCCTCCGACACGGCCACGGTCAAGGGGGTCGCCGACCTCGGCGTCACGATCTCGCACGCCCCGGCTCAGGTCTTCAACGGTAACGACCTCACCTACACGGTCCAGGTCACCAATGCCGGTCCTTCTCCGGCAACGGGCGTCGTTCTCAGCGACACCCTCCCCGCTGGTCTGACTCTCGTCTCGGCCACGCCCTCGCAGGGAACGTGCGCGGGCTCGCCCGCCACTTCGTGTCCGCTCGGAACCATCGCTAAGGGAGCCTCAGTCACGGTCTCCATCGTGGCCACGGCGCACCAGGACGGGCCCGTGACGAACAGCGTGACCGTCTCCGGAGCCGAGCTCGACCGGAAACCCGCCGACAACTCCGCCTCGGACACGGCGACCGTGAAGCCTTCGGCCGACCTCTCCGTCTCGCAGTCGCACGCGCCTTCCCCGGTCCACGTCGGCGACACGCTCACCTACACCATCACCGTGAGAAATAACGGCCCGTCGGCGTCCTCCGGCGTGACCCTCACCGATACCCTTCCGGCCGACGTGACATTCGTCTCGGCCACGCCCTCGCAGGGAACGTGCACCGGGACGGCTCCGGCGCCCCTCGTCTGCTCGCTCGGAGCGCTCGCGAAGCTGACCAACGCCTCGGTGGCGCTCGTCGTCAGACCGAAGGTCGTCGAGTCGATCACGAACACGGCCGTCGTTTCGGGAACGGAGATGGATCCGGTCACCGCGAACAACACATCAACCGAAACGACGGCCGTTCTTCCGCCCCCGATCAAGCTCGACATCTCGGTCGTCGGCCCGGCGCGCATCCTGATCTGGAACAACTGCAGCTCCGGCAACAGCGGCAAGAGCTGCACCCCGACCGTACCCCCGTTCCTGACCCAGACCCTCAAGAACGCCGGAATCCCCTACGTCCTCGTCGGCGACGAGAACACTTTCCTCGCCAGCCTCCGAAGCGGTGCCTTCACCGGGGCCATCCTCGATCTTCCCCCCGCGGCCGAACCGAAGATCGCCGGCGAATACCTCGAGATCATCCGCTCGGGCATCGGCGTCCTGCTGCTGAAGAACCAACCGGACGCCAACCCGAAGCTCGGACCGGCCTTCGGCGTCACCTACAACGGCAAGCTGCACGGTCCGACCAGCGTCGATCTCCTGCAGACGCCGTTCACGTCGCCGGGGACCGTCACGTTCAACGGCGACAGCGTGAACATCTCGCTGGCGGGCGCGTCCGTCGCTGGCAGGATCTCGCACACCACGGCACCCTCGATCACGTACAACGCCTTTGGCGCGGGACGCGCGGTCGTTCTGCCGTTCGATCCCGAGCAGACGCCGACGGTGGACGTCGCCAAGCTCCTCGTCTCGGCGGTGAACTACATCTCCCTCCCGCCCGCAGCGACACTGGTCACACGCCAGGTGGTCCCGATCCAGGTCGAAGTCACGATGCCGGCAGGCAGCCCGACATCCATTACCGTCTCGCTCACCCTTCCGAGCGGGTTTACCGTCATCGACGCCCTTCCGACTCTGACGACGACCACGTCGCCACTCTCGTGGACCGCAACCGTCAGTGGCGGGAGCACGACGGACTTCGTCCTCTGGGTCCGCCTCCCCGACGCCGTCGGTACCTACCCGGTCATCGCCTCCGCCGGCTTCGAGGGCCAGGCTCCCGTCGTCACCAAGACTCTCAATCTCGCCGTCACCCTCGACGAGCCGGCCCTTGCGGCCCAGCTCTCGGCCGACCTGACGGCCCTGAAGCAGAAGGCAGTCGGCCAGGATCTGAACTCGATCACCGACGCCATCAACCAGCTCGCGGCGATTCAGGCCAACACGACCCCCGACGCTGCCGGTATCCTCGCGAATATCCAGCGCGTCCTTGTCATCACGTCCGATCTCCTCTCGACCTCGCTCGACGTCTCGGGTGCGCGAGTGGATGCCGACCATCTCCTCGTCTACTGGCAGAGCCGGGTTTCTCAGTAAGGGATAGGGAACACAGACATGCGCCTCCACACCTTCCAGACGTTCAATCGGTTCCTCCGGGGCTTCGGCGGTCGCACGCTGGCCGCCTCCGTCATCGCCCTGACGTTCCCCAGCTTCGTGGAGTTCGGGCACTACGCCTCGGCCATGGAGGTCGATCGGCGCCATACGGACGAGATCAAGGCGATCGCGAAGCGGCTCAACATCGACCCCGAGTTCCTCCTGCATCCCGGACCGAAGAAGCCGAGCGTGTTCGTGGGCATGCTGGCGTCGCTCGAGGGCAAGCTCAGCCTCTTCAACCTCCTCGGCGCGACCACGGCGGTGAAGCCTCTCGCTGCCACGAACATCCCGAACGCCATTCAGGACGTGAAGGAGCACTACGGTCTCGTCGCGGCCGACACCGCCCTGGCGAAGATCGCGAGTCTCGTGCAGATCTCGCTCGCGTCGTCCGCATTCATCGGCAAGAACCGCGGGCAGATCCGGGCGCAGGTCGAGTCGGTCCTGCGTCTCCTCTCGAAAGACTTCCTTCCGGCGCTCAAGCCGGGACTCCCGGGGGTCGCCAACGGCCGCGACGGACAGATTCGCAACGCCGTCACCCAGCTTCGCTCGAACGTGAAGGCGATCCTCAACGCCCCGAACGCGACCGCTGACGTCAACCTCGAGGCGACGCTCGCGCAGGTTCGAGCCGCGGTCTCCTCGACCCTCTCGGTCCGGGCGGCAAAGCCCCGATGGACCAAGGATTCCTTCCCCCTGAAGGACTCCTCCAAGACCGCCACGGTCCAGTCCATCGTGACCCCGTATCCGGGAGCCGCGCCTGCCTCTTCCGCGGTGACTCCCGCCATCCGGCCGCTCTCGACCACGTCGGCTCTCGCAGCATCAGCGCCCGCGCCCGAGGTCGTCGCCCTCGCCCAGAACCTGGCCACCTCCGCGAAGATCTTCGCCTTCGTGCACGACAAGGTCGGCTTCACCGCGTATTCGGGAGTTGCCAAGGGCTCGCTGGGAACTCTGAAGGAGCTCAAGGGGAACGACTGGGATCAGGCCATTCTCCTGAGCGACCTGCTCACGGCGGTCGGCTACCAGACGCAGTTCGAGACCGGCCGGGTCACCATCCCGATCGCCCAGGCCATGAACCTCGTCGGCACCGAGGATCCTCTCCAGGCGGGAAACCTCCTGGCCACTGCCGGCTACGACGCCTTGGTCCTCACCGCAGCCAACACACCCGTCGCCGTCCAGCTCACCCATGCCTGGGTGCGCGCCTACATTCCGTACACGCAGAACCGGGGCGCGACGACCGGCACCGCGGATACGTGGGTCCGGATGGATCCGAGCTTCAAGCGCTACCAGTACACGGCCGGAATCCCGATCGTCGGGAAGGTCAACTGGAGCGAGGACGAATACATCCAGACCGCCGCGGTCGGCACCGGCCTCATCCCGAGTCCGACCGACTCCTACGGCAACAAGGTGTGGGCATACCTGCGAGCCCAGAACATCGTCTGCCAGAACCTCAGCCAGGTCGGGAAGGCCGGCACTGTCATCCAGGAGAACTTCCCGTACGTCCCGGCCACCCTCACGGTCAGGATCGAGGGGGCGACCACCATCCTCGCCGCTCCGCCCGCCGACCAGATCCAGAGCGTGGCGCTCTCTCTCTCGGACGCGACCGGGGCGAGGCTCCTCACGTACGCCCCGAACCTCTCCGACCTCTGGGGCAAGAAGCTCTCGCTGACATTTGCGCCCGCCACGGCAGACGACGCGGCGATCATCAACACCTACGGCGGTATCTTCAATACGCCCGCCTACCTCGTGAACCTCAAGCCGGTCTTCTCGCTCGACGACCAGCCGGTCGCGCAGGGAACTGCCACGCCTGCCGGCGCAGCCCTGGATCTCGGGCTCTCGTTCACGCAACCGAACGTCCCGGTCGACACGACCCATCACGACCTGGTCGCGGGTGAGACCCACAGCGAGATCTTCGACGCTGGGACGCCACCCGATTCGCTCCTTCTGGCT
>JBDSFL010000209.1:0-10865 GCA_039919545.1 Thermoanaerobaculia bacterium
GAGCTCACCGAGGACGGGAGCGCCGATGAGGAAGGCGAGCTGCGCGCTCGCGGCCCGGCGCTCGGCCGCGGCGAAGAACACCTCCGCTTGCACGGTGGCGGCCTCGGCCTGGGCCTTGACGAGATCGACGCGCGGCACCCGCCCCGCCTCGAAGAGCGCTTTCACCGCGCTCGCCGTGCGATCGACGCGCGCCACGCGCGCCGAGGCGAGAGTCTCGAGCTCCTGGTTCGCCGCGAGGCGGAACCACGCGGCTGTCACCTGCTCGCGCGCACGGTCCACCGCGGCGGCGGTCTCCGCGGCAGCCGCATCGCGCTCGGCGCGCGCGATCTCGAGCGCGCTCCCCCGCTGCCCGGCGTAGCGGATGGGGATGGCCAGCGAGAGTCCGAGCCGTGCCGTGATGGAGTGCGTCGAGGCATTCAGCGCCGGCGCCGCGGGAGCGCCCGCGACCGCGAGGCCGCTCTCTCCCACCCGCCGAGCCGCCCGCGCAATCACGAGATCCGGCGAAGCCTCCGCGCGCGCGAGCGCCTCGGTGAGCGTCAGCGCGAGGCGCTGAGCCGACGGGCGGGCGACGGTCGCAGCCGGCGCGATGGCCGTGCTCTGCGCAGCGCACACGGCGCAGGCGGACAGGCTTGCCGCCACGAGCACGACGACCCGATACGCGCGCTGCCGCATCAAAGCCTGCTTCCTGCCGGACGGGTCAGGGTGTTCCCACGACCAGGATCTCGAAGGAGCCCGGCACCATGCTGGGCCGCGGACGCGGGTTCTCGACCGTGGCCGCGGGAGGCGCGCCGAATTTCGCGGCGGGAAGAAAGACGTGATGCGTCTTCGGATCGAGGGCGAGGGTGCGGGCGCTCTTCTGCGTGGCCACGGTCTGGATGATGCCGTACACGTCCGGCGCGGTCTCCTTCACGATCGTGAGCGTCCCCTCCCCGTTCGACGCCAGCACGAGCCCCTTCTCGACGTCCAGCGCGACGGCGTCGTTCCCGTCGCCGATGGGGAGCTTCGCGACGATGTGTCCGTCCTTGACGTTCACGACCATGAGCAGCCGGTTGCCGCAGCCGACGAAGAGCCGCTGCTTCTTCACGTCGAGCGCCATGCCGGTGGGCTCCTCGCAGGGCGCCAGCGGCCAGCGGGCCTCCGCCGTGAGCTTGGCGGGATCGAGCACGACGATCTCGTTCGTGTCCTCGATGTTCACGAACACGCGTCCCTTGCCGTCGGAGGCGGCGAACTCCGGCTTGCCGCCGAGGGCGATCGTCCCCGCCACCGCGCCGCTGGCTGCGTCGATGGCGGTGGTGTTCTTGCCCCGCCCGTTGAACGTGAAGACGCGCTTCGTGAAGGGCTCGAAGAGGATGGCGTCCGGGTTGTCCCCCGTGGTCTTCACGCGCGAGATGACAGCGAGCGTCTCGAGATCGAAGATCGAAACCGTGCTCGAGCGGCCGTTGCTGGTGAAGCCGCGTTTCAGCTCCGGCGCGAGCGCGATGCCGTGCACTCCTTCGGTCTCCGGGATGTTCCCCACGACCTTTCCCGAGTCGGCATCGACCACCATCACGTGCGTCGAGCGCGACACGAAGAGCCTGCGCGACGGTGCGTCGACGACGAGGTAATCCCAGCCACCGTCACCGCCGACGGTGAATCGTGCGACGGCGCCCGAGACCGGAGACGCAGGACTCGCCTCCGCGGCCTTTTCGCGCGCCTGCTCCTTCGGCGTTTCCTCTTTCTTCGCGACGAACGCTCCGGTGGAGGCGAGGTACTGGACCTCCATCACATGCTTGCCGTCCGCCGTTCGGACATCGAGAGACCAGACGTCCCGGCCGTTCTCGACCTCACGCTCGATCGAGAGGATCTTGCCGCCGGCCACGTCCTTCAGCGCCTGCGCCTCGGCGGCCTGGCGGGTCATCTCGGCGGCGGCCAAGGGAAGAGCGAGCAGCGACGAGGCGACGAGAACGACGCGCACGGATCGGAGCAACGACATGAGGGAGTCTCCATTTCTCTCGGCACCCATCCGGGACCGACTCCCGATCGTTATGCGCCCTCTCTCCTTAACGCACGCCTAACGGCGCGCCGTCCACGCGGGCAGCACGACCTCGACGCGGCAGCCGGCGGCCACGGGCGCCACGTGCGCGCGACCGCCGTGTCCCAGCGCGATCCGCCGCACGAGCGCGAGCCCGAGCCCGCTCCCCTCGACCACGCCAGCAGCCGCGCCGCGCACGAAGGGCTCGAAGATGCGCTCGGCCTCCGCGGCCGGGATCCCGGGGCCCTCGTCGTGCACCGCGATCGTGACTTGCCCGTCCGCCTGCGCCACGGACAAGGCGACGCGCGCACCGGGAGTCGAATAAGCCACGGCGTTCTCCACGAGGTGTCCGATCGCAGCGGTCAGAAGCTCCTCGTCGCCGCGCACCGGCATCTCATCGGGCGCGTCGACCACAATGGGGCGATCTCCCCCGGCGTGCTCCAGGGCCACGCGGCGCACGAGGTCGGCGACGTTGATCGTGGCCCCCGTGAGGTCGAGGCGCACGTCGCTTCGCACGAAGACGAGCAGGCTGTCGACCAGCCGCTGCAGCGTCAGGAGCGCCCCTTCGGAGATCGGCGCGCCGCCGTGCGCCGAGGCCGCGAGCCGAGTCAACGGCGTGCGGAGCGCGTGCGCCGCATACGACGCGAACTCCCGTTCGGCGGCCAGTGCACGCGAGAGACGTTCGCCCGTCTCGTTGAAGGCTTCGGCCAGACGCACGAGCTCGGCATCCGGCGACGGCGATGTCACCGGCACGAAGGCGTGAGCGGGATCCTGGCGCGCGACGTGGGTTGCGAGAATCTGCAGCGGGGCGACCGCGCGGCGCGCGAGGCGGACCGAGATCGCGCCTGCCAGCAGGGACAGCGGCAGGACGGCGAAGACGAGCGCAACCCCCATCTCGCGTCTCAGCGCCGGGGGAAAGGAGCTCGGCACCGCGACGGCAATGACGACGCCGGAAACGCCCGTGCGGCGCATGATGAGCCGCCCTCGGTACGGGGAGAGACTCTCTGCCGTACCGGCCGATCTCCGTCCCACGACCGAGCCCGCGCCACGGACGGCGATGAGGGAGCGCGGCCCCCAGACTTCGACGCGTGACCGCTCCAGCGTCGATTCGTTCAGCGCCTCGCGCACGGCGTCTTCGAGAGTCGGCTGCTCTCTCCGCTCGCGCTCGATGCCAGCATCGACTGAGGCCGCGAGCTGCCGGGCGAGCTGCTGATCGGAAGCGTGGAGGCGGAGGCTCAGGAGGAGGAGCGGCACCGCGCCGCTCACGAGCGCGGTGAGCGCCGCGACCGTCCCGCCGAGCAGGGCGAGCCGCCGCACGATGCTCTTTCGACCGGGCGGCACGACCACGTTCAACCGCCCCCCCGCCACTTGAACCCGTAGCCTCGCACCGTCTCGATGGCCGACGGGAGCTCGAGCGCGCCGAGCTTCCGGCGAAGCCGCGAGACGATCACGTCGAGGCTCGCGCCCGTCTCGGGAGTCGACTCGCCCCATACCTCGTCGAGCAGCTGATCGCGCCCAATTCCCTTCGCGGTGACCAGCAGCTCGAGCACGCGGAACTCCCGTTCCGTGAGCGCCAGCTCGGCCCCCTCCACGAACGCCTCGCGGCGATCGAGGTCGAGCCTCAAACGGCCCTCCCGCACTTCGCGGCGCGTGCGGTGCCCTCGCCTCAGGAGCGCGCGGGCGCGCGCCTTCAGCTCGAGGGGCGCAAAGGGCTTGCCGAGATAGTCGTCACACCCGGCCTCGAGCCCCTTCACCCGCTCGGAAACATCGCTCAGAGCCGTCAGGATCAGCACCGGCACGCCGTTTCCACGGCGCCGAAGATCGTGGATCCACGTGAGGGTCGTGCCGTCGGGAAGCATGCGGTCGAGAACGAGGAGATCGAATGGCCGCTCGTTCTCCGCCGCCTGTCCGGGCGCGATCGCGCCGACCGCCGTCACGTCCAGGCCGATCTCGGCGAGCGCGCGCGCGACGAACTCCCTCGTCTCCCGATCATCCTCCACGACGAGCACCCGGGGGCGCGTTTCGGGATTCATCGCCGGCGGACGACGCGCTTCTTCGGAGGCGCGGGCTCGAGATCGCCGCCGCGGTCGGCCGCGTGCGCGACCATCTGGTCCACGATGGCGATCGCGGCATCCGGGCGGCCCACGCTGCGGGCCGCCGCGCTCATCACCAGCAGCCGCTCGGGGCGCGAGAGGAGGTCGCGCAGCTTCCAGCGCAGCGACGCGAGCCCCTGCGCCTTCAGCCCCGCGCCCGCCTCGAGGAGGAAGTCGCAATTGCGCTCCTCCTGTCCCGGAATCGGCTCGCGCACCAGCATCGGCAAGCCCATGGCCAGGCACTCGGAGGTCGTCAGCCCGCCCGACTTGGTGACGGCCAGGTTCGATACCGACATCAGCTCCTGGATGTTCGTCACGAAGCCGCAGACGATGAGGCGGCACCCCGCGGGCACCGGCAGCTCCTTCAGCTCGGCCTCGAGCACGGCATTCTTCCCGGCCACCGCGATCACCTGCACGGGCGCGCACTCGAGCACGGCGGCCACCGCCTCTTTCATGGTGCCGACGCCCTGCCCGCCGCTCATCACCAGGACGGTCTGGATCGCGGGGTCGAGTCCGAGCTCGGCGCGAATTCGCGGCACATCGTGCGGCTCGCCGAACACGGGCGAGATGGGGATGCCCGTGACGCTGATGCGCTCCTCGTCGATGCCGCGGCTGGCCAGGATCGCCTTCAGCTCCTCGCTCGCGACGAAGAAGCGATCCGCCGTGGGCTGCACCCAGAACGCATGCACGTCGAAGTCGGTGACCACGAGTCCCAGCGGCGTCGTCAGCTTCCCGTGTTGACGCGCACGCACCACGACCTGCGCGGGAAGGAAGTGTGTGCACAGCAGGACGTCGGGCGCGGTCTCGTTCAGGAACTTGCGGAACGTCAGGAACTCGAGCCGGTCGAAGAATTGCACCAGCTTCCGGCGCGTCCCCGTCTCCTTCACGCGGTCGCTCGTGGAATAGAGATAGCCCCAGAGCGCGGGCGCCCGATTCACCATCTCGATGAAGCTGCCGACGTAGGCTCTCTTGTAGCTCTTGCCCGTGAAGTCCAGCACGTCCACGTGACGCACCTCGGCCTCGGGACAACGAATGCGGGCCGCTTCCTCCAGCGCCTGTCCCGCGCGCGTGTGGCCCGCCCCGGCGGAGGCGGAGACGATCAGGATGCGCATCGGTACACTTCCCTTCGATGGCCCGCGCCGATTATGACCGCCGCCTCCACCGGCCCGGAAACAGCCTGCGGACGAGCGCCGCGGAAGACTGAACCGTGCCGGAGCTTCCCGACGTCACGGTGTACGTGGAGCGCCTGAACGCGCGGCTCGCCGGGCAGCCGCTCGAGCAGATCCGCATCGCCAGCCCGTTTCTCCTGCGCTCGGTGACGCCTCCGCTGAAGAGCGCGCAGGGCGTGGTGGTGAGGCATTTCGAGCGTCTGGCCAAACGCATCGTCTTCGCGTGCGAAGGGGAGCTCTTCCTCGTCGTGCACCTGATGATCTCGGGACGCCTGAAGTGGCGGGAGCGGGGCGCGAAGATTCCCGCGCGCCTGGGCCTCGCGGCCTTCGATTTTCCGTCCGGCAGTTTGCTTCTGACGGAGGCGAGCACGAAGAAACGGGCCTGGCTGCGGCTCGTGGAGGGGCGCGAGGCCCTGGCCGCGCTCGATCCCGGCGGACTCGAGGTGCTCGGTTCTTCGCTCGAGGCGTTCGCGGGCGCGCTGCGCAGCGAGAACCACACGCTGAAGCGATCCCTCACCGATCCGCGCCTCTTCAGCGGGATCGGGAACTCCTATTCCGACGAGATCCTGCATCGGGCTCGGCTCTCGCCCGTGCTCCTCACCCAGAAAATGAAGGACGAAGACGTGGCGAAGCTTCACGCGGCGGTGACGGGAACGCTGCTCGACTGGACCGGGCGGCTGCGCCAGGAGGTGGGAGACGGGTTCCCGGAGAAGGTCACGGCGTTTCGCGAAGGGATGGCGGTGCACGGCCGTTTCGGCAAGCCCTGCCCCACGTGCGGCGGCACCGTGCAGCGCATCGCCTATGCCGACAACGAGACGAACTACTGCCCGCGATGCCAGACGGGGGGACGGCTGCTGGCCGACCGCGGCCTCTCGCGGCTCCTCAAGGACGACTGGCCGAAGACTCCCGAGGCGCTCGAAGAGCTCCATCGCGGCTTGACCGGTACTCGCGAATCACCGGCGAGAAGAGGGCGGCCCCGGCCACGATGAGAATGGTGGCCGCGCCGCCCGTGACGACCGACACGGAGGCGCCCACCGCCGCCGACGCGAAGAGCGAGGCGAGAAAGCCGGCCTCGAGCTCGCCCAGCTGCGGTCCTCCCATGAAGAAGATCATGTTCACGCTCGTCATCCGGCCGCGCAGCGCATCGGGGGTGACCAGCTGGCGAACGGTCTGGCGCACGATGGTGGAGATCGTGTCGGCCAGCCCGGTGGCGGCCAGCGCGATGAAGGTGAGGATGATGCTGCGGGAGAGTCCGAACACGATGGTGGCCGCGCCGTAGGCCGCCACCGAGCCGAGCAGCGCCCTCCCCTGGCGTTCGGGCAGAGGCCGGAGCGTGATGTAAAGCGAACCGAAAATCGCTCCGATCCCGGGAGCCGCGCGCAGCCAGCCATACCCCACCGGCCCGGCCTTCAGGATCTGGTCCGCGAAGATCGGCAGCAACGACATCGAGCCCGAGAAGAACGTGGCGAAGAAATCCAGCGTCATGGTCGATACCATGATCGGTGTGTGGAACACGAACCGGAGCCCTTCGCGCAGCGACTCGAGCGCGCCCGTGGCATCGCCGGGAGCCCGCTCCACCTCGCCCGACGTCTTCATCACGAGCAGCGCGATGAGCACCGCGAGAAATGACACCGCATTCACGAGATAGATCAGGCCGAGCCCCTTGCGGGACGTGACGCCGGCCGCCGCCAGCGACTCTCCGACCGCATGCCCGAACAGCCCGTGTCCGCCCGCGATGAGGAGGCCCGCGAGCGCGGGGCCCGCGATCTGCGCGGCCTGGAACACCGTGAGCATCACCGCCAGCGCGCCCGGCAGGTCCTGGGCGGGCACGAGACGCGGCAGGAGCGCCTGTCGGGCAGGATTGTCGAAGGCGACCGCGCCGGCCGAGATCGCCGTCAGAGCGAAAACGGCGGGAACGCTGTCCCGGCCCGACAGCGTGACGTATGCCAGGACGGAGGCCACGACCGTCATCAGCGCCTCGGCGGCCAGCATCACGCGCCGCCGATCGTGACGGTCGGCCACGATGCCGCCCCAGAGCGAGAAGACCACGATGGGCACGACGCGCACGAGCCCGACGAGGCCCAGCATGAGCGGTGAATGCGTGAGCAGGTACACATGCCAGTCGATGGCCACCGACTGCATCTGCGAGCCGGTCAGCGAGACGAGGAGCGCGGCGCCGAGGCGGCGGAAGTCACGGTGCTGGAGGGCATGGTACGGGCGGCGGACGAAGGGCGAGATCACACCCTCAGTGTAGGAGGGGTCCCTGAGCGATGAAGCCGGCTCCACGCGTGAGGCCAACCAGACCCGATACACTTCCAGGCGATGAGACGCCTCCCGCTCGTCGTTCTCGCCCTCCTCTCCGCCACCCTGCTTCCCGCGCGAGACGCGCACGCCCGGAAACGGAAGACAAGGCAGGACACGCGGCCCGTCACGGTCGTGACTGCCGTCACAGTCGTCACAGTGGACGAGGCGGACGACGCCGAGAGCTGGAAGGAGGCGCTCATCGAGGCGCGACGGCGCGGCGCGGTGCGGGTGCGGCTCGTCGGAGCGGCCACACCGACCCAGGGGCCAGCCCCGTTGCGCGCTCCCGGCGCCCGGGTTCCTCTCGCCACCGGGAACGCCTACCGGCCCGTCGATGTGCAGCTCAACGACCCCGCCTACGACGGCTTCCCCGCGAACTTCCACGCGGAGCCCTCGATTGCCGCTCAGGGCGCCAATCAGGTGTGCGTGTTCAACGACGGCGGGTCGGATCCGACGTCGCCCAATCCCGCCACCATCACGAGCTCGGACGGCTTCTCCATCTCCACCGACGGCGGAGCGAGCTTCCGCGATCAGGGCAAGAGGTCGCCCGCGACGGGCCTCACCTCGTTCAACGGCGACAACGTGGTGGCCGCCGGTCCCGACGGTGACTTCTTCTACCTCTCCGATGCGGGCGTCAACAACCGGTCGTTCGATGCGATGGCCGTCTCGCGCTCCACGAACGGCGGCCGCACGTGGAGCGTGGCCGCCAACGCGGCCACCGGCATGTCGCATCGCTTCGACGACGGCTTCTTCGACAAGGGGTGGATCGCGGTGGACCGCTCGACGACCGCCACGCGCGGCCATGTCTACGTCACCTGGTCCGACTTCAGCTTCACGGCCGGGCAGACCGATCTCTACTTCTCCCGCTCCACCGACCACGGGCTCACCTGGACCGCGCGACGCCTCGATACGTTCGCGCATCCGGTGGCCGTCACCTACGTGCAGGTGGCCTCGAACGGCATCGTGTACGTGGGTGAGCAAGACGAGGGGACCGTCGTCGCGGGCGCCATGACGGGCACCAACGCCGTGCGCGTCTCGAGCGATGCGGGGCTCACCTTCAGCGATCTGCGATCCGCGGGAAGTTTTCGTTCCGTGGGCGATGCCAGAGCGATCGCACTTTGCGGCGATCCGAGCTTCTTCCAGGGCCTCGTGCGCTACCTGAACGGCCCCATCGAGTCCGATTCTTCGCTGCGCATCGCCGTCGATCCGAGCGACCCGTCCGGACGCACGGTCTTCGTGACGACCCAGACGGTCCCGCTCGACCGACCGGGCGATGCCTCGGACATCTCCATCTGGCGCTCCACGGACGCGGGACTGACCTGGAGCGGGCCGACGCGGGTGAACGACGACCAGACGAACACCGACCAGTTCATGCCCGACCTCTGGATCGCGCCGGACGGCACCATCGGCGTGCTCTGGCTCGACCGGCGGAACGACACGCGCACGAACTGGACGCTCGAGGCCTGGATGGCGATCTCGCGGGATCACGGCGAGACCTGGAGCTGCAACTTCCCGGTGTCGTCACAGCCCTTCGCTCCTGTGGGGCGCTGCCAGATGAGCGACTACAACGGCGTGTACGCGGACGAGAACGGTTTTCATGCGGCTTGGGGCGACAGCCGGCAGGTGGACTCGCAGGCGCAAACCACGTTCGCCATCTATGGCGCGAACGTTCCGCCCGCCGGGCCTGGGCCGATCCTCACGCTCGCAGGTTTCGACGCGCCGCACGGCGACGACCCCACGGCCATCACGGTGCGCGTGCGGAACGACGGCACAGCAGCCGCGACCAAGCTCACGGCGTCGATCGATATCTCCAACAGCCTGCTCGAAGTCCCGATCCGGACGAACATCCCCTTCCCGGACGTGCCGGCATGCCATGGCACGGTCGAGACGACCCTCCGCCAGCCCTTCGCCGTGGCGGACCCCTACGCCAAGGCGGTGCTCACGCTGACAGGGCCCGACGGCTCGGTCTCGCTCCCGTTCTCGTTTCCGATCGCCAGCCGTCCCGCGCTGGGCACGCTGCTGGCCAGCGATTTCGAAGGGGTCTCCGCAGACTGGACGCCGGCCGCAGGCTCGCTCTGGCGCGTCACGTCTCAGTGTGCGGCGCTCGATCCCGGGCACTCGGGGACACGCGTCGCGTACTTCGGCGTGGAGGGGGCGTGCAACTACAACGTGACGAGCGGAGGGAGCGCGGTGCGCGTTTTCGGAGCGCTCACCTCGCGAGCGATCGCGTTACCGCCCGGCGTGTCGAGGCTGCGCTTCAAGGAGTGGGTCGGCCTTCCCTCGCGCTGGAAGTCCGACGTGGCGGGGCTGCAGATCTCCACGGACGGCGGCCTCTCATTCGACTGGGTGTGGGGCTACGGGCGCATGGCGCGATTCGTCCTGGACCCGGGCGTGCCTCTCACCGACTCCGCCGGACGTCCCACCTGGCACGACGTCGACGTGGACCTGACCGCGTACTCGGGGCACGACGTGATCCTCCGCTTCTTCTTCAACGGAATCGGCAAGACGTCGCCCGGCTACGCGGTGGACGACCTCCAGCTCGTGGCCGTGTCGCAGCTCGTGGACGGCGCTCCTGGAACCTGCGATCGGCCCCAGGCGCTCGCGTCGACCGGCCCCTTTCCGATCGCGGCTTCGGTGAGCAACGCGGCCTCGCTTCCCGAAGGTGGCCCAGCGCCGCCTTGTGCGCCGGGCACCACCGGCCGTCCGTTCTGGTTCACGTTCACGCCCGACGTTTCGGGCGTGTACCGCGTCTCCACCGCCTGCTCGGCCTCGAGCACCCCCGTGCTCTCGGCGTGGACCGGAGCTTGCGGCGCCCTGCAACCCGTGAGCGGGGCGTGCGGCTCGGCGGGCAGCGGCTGCACGCTGGCGTCTCTCGCGGTGAACGCGCAGGCGGGCGTGCCGCTCCGGTTCCTCGTCACGACACCCGCTTCCGCGCCCTCGTCCAATGTCGGTCTCACGATCACGCCGGAGGTCACCGCACGGCTCATCCCGGTCGTCCTCGACGTGACGAGCGGCAGCGCGCGGTTCCTCAGCCGCGCCACGCTGTCGAACCGTTCCGGCGCTCCCGCAACCATCCGTCTCACGTACTCCGCCGCGCTCGGCTCGGGCTCTGGCACCGTGGGCGACACCATTCCGGCGGGCTCACAGCTCGTTCTCCCAGACGTCATTGCATACCTGCGCGGAAAGGGTCTCGCGATCCCGTCCGCCGGCGCCCAGGCGGGCACCCTGCTCGTCTCGTTCGACGGCGATCCAGGCGCGTTCGGAGTCTCGGTGGAAACCGGCAGCGCCACC
>JBDSFL010000241.1:0-4003 GCA_039919545.1 Thermoanaerobaculia bacterium
ATCGCGGCGGGCATCCTGCCGTCCGCGCGGTACGTGGTCTTCCACTCGTACGACGACTGGATCGACAGCATCGACCTTCTCGATGCCCTGCACCCTCAGACTCTCCTGGCCTACGGCATGAACGGACGTGATCTCCCCGTCCCGCATGGCGCGCCGGTGCGGCTTCGTGTGGAGCGGCAGCTGGGTTACAAGAGCATGAAGTATCTGAAGCGCATCGTCGTGACGGACACGTTCGAGGACGGCGGCAAGAAAGGGAACATCCAGAACGGATGGGCCTGGTACGCGGGGATCTGAGAGAACGAACCCCGCCTCGCGATTTCGTCAGCGCGCGGCGCCGGCTGGTCCCGCCGCCAGCGCGTCCACCTCGTCCTTCATTCCCAGCATCTCCCATCGCTGAAGCGAAAGCGGCACGTTCCCGTTGCGCATCAGGGAATCGTGAAAGGCGCGGAGATCGAAGGCCTCGCCCTTCTGCCGCTTCGTTTCCGCGAGCAGCTTCACGATCTGGAGCTTTCCGATCTGGTACCCGATCGCCTGCCCTGGGATGGACGCGAAGGCGGCCGCCTCCTGCTTCGCCGTCGCGGCGTCCATGGGCACGTTCGTCTCCAGGTACCTGGCCGCGTCGTCGATCGTGAAGGTTCCGAGCGCGAGCCTCACGTCCACCTCCACACGCAGCGCTCGCAGGCGCATGTAGCTCGTGAGCATGTCGCGCGAACGCGGCGCGCCGTCCCACAGGCCCATTCGCAGCATCATCTCCTCGACGTAGAAGCCGATCCCCTCGTTCACGCCCGAGTCGTAGTAGTGGCGGCGGATCTCATCGTCGTGCTTCCACGAGAGGGCGAGCTGGAGCGCGTGCCCCGGAATTCCCTCGTGCACCATGTCGGGTCGCGGGTCCTTCGCCATCGAGAGGGCGAAGTAGCCGAGCCTCGGCGATGGTCTCGGGATGTAGCGGCTCGACGGCTCGGCGAGCCTGAGCGGCGAGGTGAAATCGGTCCATTCGCCGAAGCCCGCGAGCATCTCGAGGTAGAGAGGTACGGCGAGGTATCCATAGGGCTTCACCCACGCGGGAACCGTGAGGATTCCCTTCTCGTCGAGGAACGTGCGGATCTCGCGCTGATCGCGCTCGGCACGGGCGATCTGCTCGGCCTGGTTCTCGAAGAGAGGGAGTTCGGGCTGACCCTGGTTCCGTCGCGCTTCGTAGACCTCGAACGCCACCGACCGGTCCCGCTCCTGCCGCCCCATCGCCAGAAGCTCCTCGGGTGAATAGGGAATCAGCGCCACGTTGCGCAGGAAAAAGAGGTAGCCCTCGCGCCCCACCGCACTCTGCTTCGTCATCGACGGAAGGCTCACCTCGAGCCACAGGCGGTAATTGTTGAGGGCGACGATCGCTCGCGGGATCTCTCCGTCGAGGCGACTCGCGGACGCGCCGTCGAGGAGCGGCTTCAGGGCATCCGAGGCATTCTTCAAGCGCAAGCCGATGCCCTTCAGGTCTTCGATGGCGAGAGCCGCGAACGGCCCGACCGGCTGGTCGAGGTTCTTCCTGGCGTCCTCGAGCGTCTTCGGAAAAGAAGAGATCAGGCCGACGATCTCGGCGCTGCGCTTCGCATCGAACGGCGGGGGCGGAAGCAGCGCGTCGACGAGCGCGCCGAGAGTCTGGTCGAGGTAGAAATTCGGATCACGCCGGTACGAACGGGTGAAGTCGAGCTCCCATCGCACTCGCGAAAGCGCGGAGCCGACGAGCCGGTAGTCGACCTGACGCGCGACAGGCGCAGCGGGATCGACGAGCTTCCGATAGCGCGCTTCGAAGCCCGCGAGCGCCGTGCGCCGCATCTCGATCGCCGCGGGCGAGACGTCGGGAACCCAGCCGGCGGGACGGACGAGACGGGGGATGTCGTCGCGGTTCACCGGTTGCGTTCCCGCCCGAAAACTCCAGAAATCGCGCGAGAGCGTGGCGAGGTCATCCCCCCGCGCGGGCAGGGCGCCGAAGAAAACTGCCGCGCCGAAGAGAGCGACCAGGGACAGGCGGAGAGGCTGGGAGACGAGCGTGATGGCGCGATCGAAACGTGGCGGCATGGAGGGCTCCTCCGAACGGGATGGTACGCGCAGGCGCCTCGATTGCCGCGGAGCGCCGAGCCTTCCATCTCCCGGACGAGCGAGCGCCAGTGCTGGAGGCTGTCGAGCGAAAAATGATGACGTGACGCCCTGCGCAGAGGACGATGCGCGAGGCCGGGGCGTGCCCCGATCGAGACTCCGGGTTGAAAGGGCTACACATGACGTTACCGGCGTATTCGGAAATCGAGGAGCGAAACTCCGCGCTCGCTCGGACCTGGGCTCGCCTCGGCCCCGCCTTTCGACGGCCGAATCAGGTCCTCGGCCGCCGTTCGTCCATCGGGTGCGTCGCGCTCGAGATCACTCAGCGCTGCAACCTCGATTGCACTCTCTGCTACCTGTCGGACCTGTCGGAATCCGTGAAGGACGTTCCCATGGACGTCCTCTATCGCAGGATCGACGCGATCCGGACGGAGTACGGTCCCGGGGTCTCGGTGCAGGTGACGGGCGGAGATCCGACACTCCGGAAACGCGACGAGCTGGTCGCGATCGTCCGGCGTGTATCCGAGCGGGGGCTTCGGCCTTCGCTCTTCACGAACGGCATCAAGGCCACGCGCGACCTCTTGCAGGAGCTGAAAGACGCGGGGCTCTGGGACGTGGCGTTCCACGTCGACACGACGCAGCGACGACGCCGCTACCCGACCGAAGAATCATTGAACACCCTCCGGGACGAATACATCGCTCGAGCCCGCGGCCTCGGTCTCGCCGTCATCTTCAACACGTCGGTGCATGCGGGAAATCTCGAAGAAATTCCCGCTCTGGCGCGGTTCTTCCTGGACCGAAGCGATGTGGTCGGCATGGCTTCGTTCCAGGTGCAGGCGGCAACGGGCCGCGGCGAATGGCGCCAAAAGGAATCGCACGTCACGCTCGCCGCCATCCGCGAGCACATCACCCGGGCCGTGGGGATCGGGCCGCTGGCCTGGGATGCAGCGCTCCTCGGCCACCCCGATTGCCATGCGGCCACGATGCTCGTGACCGCAGGCGGCTCGGCTGTCGACGTGCTGTCCGATCAGAGGCTCTACGAACGCTTTCTCGAGGAGCTGAAGCACGTGCCCTTCGACCGAAGGGACGTTCGCGGCACCGCGCGCAGAGTGGCCGCGACTCTCGTGCGTCGGCCTTATTGGGCCCTTCGCGGCGGTTGGTTCGTCGCGCGAAAAGCCTGGCACCTCCGCCGGGAGATCTTCAAGGCTCGTGGGCGCACCGGCAAGCTCACGTTCTTCATTCAGAACTTCATGGACGCGGATGCTCTCGTGGCCGAGCGCATCGAGAGCTGCTCCTTCATGGTGATGACGGAGGAAGGCCCGATCTCGATGTGCGAGCACAACGCGCGCCGGAACGACTTCATCGCGAAGCCCGTCGGCGTACGAACGGAAAAGGGTGAAGCCCTCTGGAACCCGCTCACCGGGAAGACCGAGCTCCCGGCCTTCGGACCCACGTGACCGCGAGCTCGGGAATCGTCGCCGCCACGCTGGCCGCCCTCATCGGCCTGCCGGTGACGCCGCTTCCATCGGACCATCCGAGCAACCTCCCCGACGCCGTCTTCCAGCGGTTCTACGAGAAGGAGGGCGTCGTCATCCGGACGGCGACCGTGGACGGCAGCACGATCGTCCGTTCGACGACGACGCTTCCTGGCGCACCGGAGAAGGCTGCGAGGATGCTCGCCGACGTCGGTTCGTGGAGCGCCTGGGTGAAACGCCTGCGCTCCTCGAATCGGCTCGCCGGAGAGCCGCCTGCCTTCTGGCTTCGTTTCGATGCGCCCTGGCCTTTCTCCGACCGCGACTACGCAGTCGTTCCCGCCCTGACGGAGGACGGAGACGGAAACCTCATCCTCTGGTGGGAGACCGGGGCGGCTCGTTTGCCACCCCCTGAAGCCCACTCCATTCGCGTCACGGAGGTT
>JBDSFL010000260.1:0-14937 GCA_039919545.1 Thermoanaerobaculia bacterium
CGGAGCGCACTCGCTGAGCGCTCTGCCCGCCATCACGCTGGCGCCGGGAGAGGCCGCGGCCATCGAGACGGGCGCGCTGCGCCCGGGCAACAGCCTGCAGTTCGTGGCGCTGCGCACGCCCACGCACGTCGCGTTCCGGCCCGTGCTCGAGAGGAGCCGGGTCATCGACGGCGAACCCGTCTCGCAGGGGCGTCTCCCGCTCCCCCTGTTCCGTGAGCTGGTGCCCGCGGGCGCCACGGCCGTGAGCGGCGACGTGCGGCTCTTCGAGGCGAACACGTCGTGCGGCGACGTGAACGCGCGCCTCCGCCGCGCGAACCTCACGCTGTTCAACGCGGGCAAGTCGGCGACGAGCTTCACGGTCGAGCTGGTGGAGCCGAGTGCGACGGGAACGCACACCATCTCGACCGCTCACTACGATGTGACCGCCGAGACGACGCGACAGATCAACTCCTTCATCAACCCGGGCGAGCTCTGCGGCGCGGGCTCCTCTGGCAGCGTCTGGTTCCGCATCACCGCGAGCCAGCCCAGCCTGGCGTACGTGAGCACCACCATCGACGAGCCGGAAGTGGGCTCGATCCCGTACGAGGTCTATCCGGCGAACATCCAGAACTGAACGGTCACCGAGCGGGCGGCGGAGAAATCCGCCGCCCCTTTCTCACTTTTTCTTCGCGAACCGCATCTCGTAGAGCAGCCGGTAGTTGTCCGCCCGGTTCTGCCACACCAGGTCGCGCGACACGAACGTGTAGTCGCGATCGGTGAACAAGGGAACCGCCAGATGAGCGCCCATCACGCGCCCCATGATCTGCTTCAGCTTCTCGCGCCTGATGGCGGGAATCAGCTCGCGACGGGCGCTGTCGATCTCCGCGTCCAGCCCGGGAACGGGGTCGACGTCATAGGAATAGTTGAACTCTCCCATTCCCTGCGCCAGATCCCGCGAGTGCACCCACTTGTCGAAGAACTCCTGCGCATCGCCCGTCCGGCAGGAGAAGCGAAGCACGTAGAGCGACGACTTGCCGTGAGCGACGCGTTCGAAGAACTCCGGATCGGAATGCGAGCGGACGTGCACGATGATTCCGAGGGCTCGGAGGTCTTCCACGATCGACTCACCGACGCCGTCCGTCGGGCGGCGCACGTCGAGGTCCACCTCGAATCCCTCCCGGTACGGGCTCGCCTGAAGCAGGCGGAGCGCCTCGGCGGGGTCGAACGGAGAGCGCTTGAGCTGCGGATCGAACCCGAAGATCCCCGTCGAGACGAGCTGCGCGGGGACGGCTCCTTCGTTCAGGCGCGACGCGATGAGCTTCTTCTGCCCCACGGCGAGCGCGACGGCCCGGCGCACCTGCGGGTCCAGAAACGGGTTTCCCGTCACTCCTGGCGGCAGCCGCACGCCCGGGCTCGTCGCCTGCTGCAGGTCGAAGCCGAGATACGTCACCGACAGCGTGGCCGCGAAATGCGGAACGGAGTGCCGGAGCGCGCGCTTGTACGTTTCCGTCCCGGGCACGCCGAGAAAGACGACACGGGAGGTGGGCGTGAGTGTGCCCGCGGCAAGCGTCGACTCGTTCGACTCGTCATAGTCGCGAGCGAGGAAGCGCCCTTTCGGGATCTTGGCGGCGCCCCGCCAGTAGCCGTCGAAACGCTCCACGTCGACACTCGTGCCCTTCACGCGGGCGGTCACACGGTAGGGTCCGGTTCCCGCCGAGCGGGTCTCGAGCGCCCCCTCGCCGTTCGCCTTCACCCAGTCCTGCGAGAGGATGAACACATCGCGCAGCCGCGCCCCGAGAAAGGCGTCCGGCTCGGCCGTCCGGATGCGCACGCGGCCGGGAGCGAGGGCGCTCACCTGTTTCACGTTCGCCAGCGATGCGCGCAGCACCGAACCGGGGTGGTCGCGCGCGCGCAGCACGCTGAAGACGACGTCCTCCGCATCGAGAGTTCCGCCGGTCTGGAAGCGCACGTTCGGACGGAGCTGAAAATCCCACGTGAGGTCGTCGGGATTCGTCCACGAGGACGCGAGCCCGGGCACGAGCGACATGTCCGGGTCGATCGCGACGAGACCTTCGTACAGATTCGAGAGGACCACCTGCGTCTGCCAGATCTCACCGGCGGTATGCGGGTCGAGCCCCTGGATATCGCGCGCGTGGAGCACGACCACCGTGTCGGGCTCGGGGGCGCGCCGGGAGCACGCGCCGCCGACGCACGAAACGACGAGTGCGACGCCGAGCGCGACGCGTTTCCACAGCCTGAGATGCCCCGTCTCCCGAGAGCATCTCATCGCGCTCAGCTCGACTCAGCTATGAGGTCGAGATCCTGGTCTCGGGCAGGCAGGGCCCCAGGAAGTGTCCGTAGACGATCACCCACTTCTTGTCGTGCTTCTCCCAGATGGCGCTGTGCCGCCCGTCGAACTGGAACGGCTTGCCCGATTTGAGCATCCCCTGAAAGTGGAAAGGCTGAAGGGTCCAGACTTTCTTTCCCTGCTTCCAGACCTGGATGTCGTCCACGAGCACGACGTGCAGCTCGGCGATCGGCGCGAGCAACCTCTTCACGTCATTGCGCACGTCGTCGTCCCCGGTATAGGTCTTGGGTGCCTCATCGAGCACCTGACCGAATACCGCGGGGTGGTAGAAGCCGGCGATCTGCTCCGTTTCGCGACTCTCCCAGGCCTCCGCCATCTTCTCGACCACCTTCCGGAATTCCTTGTCGTTCGCCCCTTTGGTGTCACGGCGATCGTGCAGCCTCTGCACGCAGCCGGAGCTGGAGACACCACCGAGGAGCAGAACCGAGAGCGCCAGGCCGGCGATGCGGCGCGGGGCCCTCATCGGCTGCTCCGGGCCGCGGCGCGGAGCGGCCGGGGGGCGGGGTTTGGAGCGGGAACGACTCTTCCCGGGCGAGAGGGAGCGGCAGAAATCGTCACGGGCGCATCCTCCTTGGCTTTCATCGCGTCTCTCAGGCCTGCCTGCGCGGCGGCCAGGCGGGCGATTGGAATCCGGAACGGGGAGCATGACACGTAATCGAGTCCGATTCGATGGCAGAACTCGACGCTCGAGGGGTCGCCGCCGTGCTCGCCGCAGATCCCGAGCTTGATCTCCGGCCGCGTCTGGCGGCCCAGCTCGACGCCGAGCTTCATGAGCTTGCCGACGCCCCCCTGGTCGATCTTCTCGAAGGGGTCGGCCGGCAGGATCTCGCGGCGCACGTACTCGGGGAGGAACTTCCCCGCATCGTCGCGCGAGAGCCCGAACGTGGTCTGCGTGAGGTCGTTCGTGCCGAAGCTGAAGAACTCGGCGACGGTGGCGATCTCGTCCGCCGTGATGGCCGCCCGAGGCAGCTCGATCATGGTGCCGAGGAGGAACGGCACCCGCACCCCTTCGGACTCGAACACCTTCTCCGCCGTGTCGCGCACGATGCGCGCCTGATCGGCCAGCTCGCGCACGTGTCCCACCAGCGGAATCATGATCTCCGGATGCACGTCGATGCCCTCGCGCTTCACGCGGCAGGCGGCCTCCAGGATGGCCCGCGTCTGCATGCGCGTGATCTCGGGAAACGAGATCCCGAGCCGGCAGCCGCGGTGGCCCAGCATCGGGTTCATCTCATGAAGCTCCGATACCTTGCGCGCCACGAGGCGCGGGTCGACCCCCGCCTGGCGCGCCACCGACTCGCGCTCCTTCTCACCGTGAGGCAGGAACTCGTGCAGCGGCGGGTCGAGCGTGCGGATCGTCACCGGCCGCCCTCCCATCGCCCGGAACAGGCCGATGAAATCCTCCCGCTGCATCGGCAGGATCTTCTCCAGCGCGCGCTCGCGGTCCTCGGTCTTGTCGGCCAGGATCATCTCGCGCATCGCCGTGATGCGGTCGCCGCCGAAGAACATGTGCTCGGTGCGGCAGAGTCCGATCCCCTCGGCCCCGAAGGCCACGGCATTCACGGCCTGATCGGGCTGGTCGGCGTTCGCCCGCACCTTGAGCTTCCGCGCCGCGTCGGCCCATTGCATCAGCGTGGCGTACCAGCGAAAGATCTCGCTCTTCTCCGCGGCGAGGCTCTTCTCGAGCAGCACCTGCAGCACTTCCGAGGGCCGCGTCGCGACCTTCCCCTCGATGACTTCGCCCGAGCTGCCGTCGATGGAGAGCCAGTCGCCCTCGTGCACCACGCGCAGGTCGCTCGAGCTCGCGTTCTTCACGGCCATCGTCCGCACGGTCGCGTCGATGCGCAGCGTCTCGCAGCCGACCACGCAGACCTTTCCCATCTGGCGGGCCACGAGCGCCGCATGCGACGTCATGCCCCCGCGTGCCGTGAGCACGCCCTCGGCCGCGTTCATCCCCTTGATGTCCTCCGGGCTCGTCTCCTCGCGAACGAGGATCACCTTCTCCCCCCGGTTCGCCCAGTCGTAGGCGTCCTGAGCGGTGAAGACGACGCGCCCGGTGGCCGCGCCGGGCCCGGCGTTCAGCCCCTTGGCGATGATGCGGCGCTCCTTCATCGCGGCGTACTTGGCGTTCGGGTCGAAGATGGGGCGCAGGAGCTGGTTCAGAGAGTCGGGCGCGACGCGCAGCACGGCCTCGTCGGACGAGATCCGCCCCTCCTCCACCATCTCCACGGCGATGCGGACCTCGGCGAAGCCGGTGCGCTTGGCCGTGCGCGTCTGGAGCATCCACAGCTTGCCGCGCTCCACCGTGAACTCGATGTCCTGCATGTCGCGGTAGTGGTCCTCGAGCCGCTTGCGGATCTCGAGCAGCTGTCGGTAGACCTGCGGCATCTTCTTGTCGAGCGTGGCCATCTTCTGCGGCGTCCGGATGCCGGCCACCACGTCCTCACCCTGTGCGTTGATCAGGTATTCGCCGTAGAACAGGTTCTCGCCCGAGGCCGGGTCGCGCGTGAAGGCGACGCCCGTGCCGCAATCGTCTCCGAGGTTTCCGAACACCATCGACTGCACCGTGACGGCCGTGCCCCAGCTCTCGGGGATGTCGTTCAGCTGGCGGTAGACGATGGCGCGCTCGTTCATCCACGACGTGAAGACCGCGCCGATGGCGCCCCACAGCTGCTCGCGCGGGTCGTCGGGAAAGATCTGCCCCGTGCGGTAGCGGATCTCGGCCTTGAAGTCGCGCACGAGCTCTTTCAGAGCATCGACCGGCAGCTCGGTGTCGAGGTGCACGCTGTAGGCGATCTTCTTCTTCTCGAGGATGACCTCGAACGGGTCGCGCTCGCGATTGTCCGAGGGCTTCAGGCCGAGGACGACATCGCCGTACATCGCCACGAAACGGCGGTAGCAGTCCCAGGCGAAGCGCGGAGTCTTCGAGACCTTCGCCAGGCCCTCGACCGTCTTGTCGTTCAGCCCGAGGTTCAGGATCGTGTCCATCATCCCGGGCATCGAGGCGCGCCCGCCGGATCGCACCGAGACCGTGAGGGGGTTGGCGGGGTCGCCGAACTTCCGTCCCAGGGCCTTCTCCACCGTGGCCAGATGCGCCTCGGCTTCTTCCTTCAGCCCCGGCGGATACGATTTCTTGTGGGCATAGAAATAGGAGCAGACCTCGGTGGTGATGGTGAACCCCGGAGGCACGGGGAGTCCCAGCCGGGCCATCTCGGCGAGGTTCGCTCCCTTGCCGCCGAGCAAATCTTTCCGGGAGCCGTCACCCTCGGCCGAGCCTGCGCCGAACGAGTACACGTCCTTGCGGCGGGACGGCGAGGCGGCGGGTGCGGGCTTCGGGGCGCCGGCCTTCCCACCGCCGGGTCCGTTGGCGCGCGCCGCCGGCTTTCCCCCCTTCACCGGCCTGAGCGGTGTTCGACCCTTCGACTCTGATGAGCCCGTCTTGGCCATGTGGCACTCCTCCTCGAGCCTGACGATGGGGGTCCGGACGGGGAATTCTAGCTGTCCCGGGAACCACCGCCGAAACGCGAGCTTCCGGCGGCCGGCATCTGGAGGATGTCGACGATCAAACTCGAAGCCAAACTCACACGGTTCGCCTCAGCGAAAGTACCCGACGACATCGAGGATGAAATCCGTCGAGCCGGCCGTCGTCGTCTGGACGCTCAATCCGCCGCCGAGCCCCAGAAGCGAGCTGAAATTGTTGGCCCGCGTGCCTTGCGCCCGATAGCTGATCGCCGTCGAGGGTGCCGGGGAGCCACCCGCGGCGAAGACGCGCAGATCTCCATCCATGCCGGGAGCCACGATCGTGATGTTCCCGGCCACGGAAACGGCTCCCGATGGGATCGCGCACGCCCCGGGAACGACGAAGGTCCGCGGCGTTCCGTCCGAGAGCGAGGGCCCGCCGAAGGGTCCCGCCGCGCCGCGCGTGTCGACGAGCCGGCAAGGGACGACGGTGTAGAGCTGCGTTCCCGCCAGCTCGAAATCGTAGACGCTCGCATTCGTCGCGGCGTGGATGAAGCGGCCCGAAGAATCAGCCGACACGCTGGTCGTGATCGTGTTCCCGAGGCCCGGCAGCGGAATCCAGGTGCTTCCCTGATCGAGACTCCGGAAGACACCGGCAGTCTGGGTCCCGGCGAGCAGCACGGGCGGCGACGAAGGAATGGCCGCGAACGAGGTGAAGGCCGGGAGACCGCTCCCGATCTGGCTCCAGGTTCCTCCCGAGTCGGTGCTTCGCACGGAGAACCCCGACAACGGATCGAGTCCGTAGAGCACGGACGAGTCGGCCGTATCCACCGCGCGAAGGAGAACGCCGGGAGAGCCCACGAGCCCCCAGGTCGTTCCCCCGTTGGTGCTCCGGTAGAGCTCCGCGGACTGCTGAAAAACGGGGGTCGTCACGTACAGCGTCGAAGGACTCGACGGGTCGAGCGCGAGCGAATTCGTGACCCTGTTCAAAGGGAACCAGGTTCCGCCGCCATCGACTGTCTTGTAGATCTGCTGCCCGCCGCCTCCCACGTACACGGTCGAGGAATTCGAGGGGTCGATCTGGATCACACCTCCGAAGCTCCCCAGCCCGTTGTTCGGAACGGTCCAGGTGCTTCCGCGATCCGTCGTCTTGTACAGCAGATTCGCGTCTTGAAGGCCGAGGTAGGCGACGTTGTCTGCAACGGGATCGACGGCGAGCGTCGTCGCGATCCCGCCTTGCGCCACGACCTGCCCCCGCGTCCAGGTGGAGCCTCCGTCCGTGCTGTGGTAGTCATCGGCATAGACGACCGACAAATTTGAAGGGGAGACCGCGACCGCTCTCATGTTGATCGCATTCATCCCGTTGTCGACCCGGCTCCAGGATGCTCCCCCCGAGGTGCTCTTGAAGAAGCCTCGTTGATCGCCGACGTAGACGACGTCCGCATTCGAAGGATCCACGGCGAGCGTGCTCCGATAGAGCTGTCCTCCCGAGGGCGCCGAGGTGGGATTCCAGGTCGCTCCCGAATTGGTCGTCCGTGACAGCGCTCCGCCGGCGATTCCAGCGTAGAGAGTCGCCGGTGACGAGGGAGCCATCGCCAGCGGGGACCCTGCCGCGGCCAGCACCTGCGTCCAGGGGGATGCGCCTCCGTTCATGGACCTCGAGACGCCATTCCCGACAGTCGCGAAAAGCGTGGAGGGAGTGACGGGGTCGAGAACGATCACGGTGCCGGAATCCGCGCCGGTGTTCGCGGCCAGCCAGCTCCCGCCGCCATTCGTACTCTTGTAAACGAACGTGCCGGAAGCGTAGATCGTGGAAGGACTGAGAGGGTTGATCGCGATCGATCGGATCGTCTGGTTCACCAACCCATTGTTGATCGGCGCCCAGCTCGCCCCGGCATCGGTGCTGAGGAACATACCCAGGTCGGTGCCGGCGTAGATGCGCGCGGGCGTTTGAGGATCGAGCGCCAGCGCGTATGTGCGCGGCGGCGAGGGCGCGAGCGCGGGCGTGGGGATGCTGATATCACTCCAGCTCGTGCCCCCATTCGTCGACCTAAGCGTCGAGCGCGCGCCGGCGGCTGCATACACGGTCAGGGGATCGCTCGGATGTACCGCCAGAGTTTCGGGATGGCTCTGCGGAAAGGAGGACAGCCGTGTCCAGGATGCGGCGGCGTCGGTGCTTCGAAAGAAGCCGGAATTGCTCGCTCCCGCGTAGACGACGGTGTGGTCCGACGGCGCGATCACCAGGCAGGCTGTCGAAAAGGTGACACCGTACGGTCCTCCCGACGTCCAGGCGTTCTGGCCAGCGGAAATCGGTGACGCTCCCAGCAAGACGATGCCCAGCGTTGCCAGAGCCAGTGCGTCATGGAGTCTGACGTGCCACATCGTCGATTCGATTGGCCGTTTTCTCATTTCACGAGTTTATGCCTCCCTGACCGTCGCCCCGACACCGAACACCTTGCGCGCGGCCGCCAGGATCAGCAGCGCCGCGCCGAAGGTCGCCACGATCGCGGCTCCCGTCGGCAGGTCGAAGAGAAACGAGAGATAGACGCCCACCGCCGACACGATCGCCCCCATCGTCCAGCCGATCGCCAGGCGCACGCCGAGGCGCTCGGAGAAGAGCATCGAGGCGACGGACGGGACGATCAGGAACGAGAAGACCAGCAGCACGCCCGCGATGGCGACCGAGCTCGTGACGACGATGCCGAACGACACGTAGAAGAAAAAGTCCCACACCTTCACGTTCCAGCCGCGGCGCTCGGCCTCGGGCTCGTCGCGCGAGATGAGGAGGAAGCGCTCGCGAAAGATGTAATGGAAGAGGCCGACGAGCGCATAGAGCGCGGCCGTGCGCGCCAGCTCGGACCAGGAGACGGCCAAGATGTTGCCGACCAGCATCTCCTTGAGGTGCTCGGTCTCGCGCGTCGCCTTCGACATCACGAGCACCGCGCACGCGGCCGCCACCGCGTAGGCGATGCCGATGATCGCCTCCTGCGGGATGCGCGTCTTCCGGTGCACCTTGGTGAAGGCGAAGATCCCGGCTCCCAGGACGGTGAAGGCCAGGGAGAAGAGATAGGCCTGCGTGGAATGGATGTCATAGCCGGCGAGGTATCCCACCGTGCCTCCCAGCGCGGCGATCTGGGCCAGCGAGAGGTCGACGAAGATGACCCCGCGCTCGACCACGTGCACGCCAAGGTAGGCGTGGATGCCCGTGAGGATGAGGCTCGCCACGAAGGCCGGCAGCAGGATCTGGAAGACGGTCACGGCTTCTTCACCTTGGTCATGCTCAGCGCCGCCACCAGCGTGTCGATGTCGTGGTCGAAGAGCGCGATGTAATCCTTGGCGGCCGGCACGCCGCCGACCGACGGCGTCAGCACGACCACCTGGGCGCCCGACTTGCTGGCCACGAAGTCGGGATCCTTCCGGTCGAAGTACACCTCCATCAGGATGACCGGCACCTTTTGCTGCCTGATGAGATTGATGATCTCCAGCTTGTGCTGCGGCGACGGCGGGATGCCCGGCTTGGGCTCGAGGAAGCCCACCACGTCGAGCTTGAACGCCTTGGCGAAGTTGGGCCACGAGTTGTGGTACGTGACCACCTTCGCGTTGGCATAGGGCGCCAGCTTCTGCTCCCAGCGCGCCTGCGCCTCGGTGAGCTTGGTCTCGAAGGCGGCGAGGTTCTTCTGGTACACGTCCTTGCCGGCCGGGTCGAGCGTGCTGAGCCGTTCCGCGATGGCGCGTGCGATGACGCGCCCGTTCTTCGGCTCGAGCCAGTAGTGCGGGTTACCGTACGGATGCACGTCTCCCATGGCGCGGGTGACCTGGGTCGTGGGCTTCTCGAGGATGTCGCAGCCGACCGACGCATCGAGGTAGCCGGCGCCGTTCGGACGCACTTTTTCGTTGCGCGCCTGTTCGAGCAGCGGCGGGAGATAGCCGATCTCCAGCTCGAGGCCGGCCACGATGAGGAGGTCGGCATCGTGCAGCTTGAGGATGAACGAAGGCTTCGGCTCCACGAAGTGGGGATCCTGGTATCCCTTGGCCAGCGAAAGGGCCTCCACGCGCTCGCCGCCCAGCGTCTCGGCGAGCGAGGCGAAGTCGGACAGCGTGGTGACGACCCTCAGCTTCCTGGCCGCGTGGACGGGGTTCGCGATGGAAAGGGCGAGAGCCAGGAAGACGAGGGAGATCGATCGGATGTTTTTCATGGCGTCCTCAAAACGGGTGCGCGCCGTGCGCCCCGATGGAAAATTGCAGCTGCAAGAGAAGCTCGGTCGCGGTGGTGGGGCTCTCGGCGCGCTCGTACCGGATTCGCCGCGCCTGCGCGCGGATCTGCGAGAACTCCGAGGGCCAGAACGTGAGGACCGCGGAGTTCCCGCGGTCGCGGAGGGTCGCGTCGTCGGCGTGGTCGGACTCGTCGTGACGAAGTCCGGCGAACCAGCGGCGGCCGAGCTGGTATTGCAGCCAGACGTAGTAACCGTCTGCCCGCACGCTGCCGCCCGGGGTATCGCGCTGCGAGAGCATCCACTCGCCGCGTATCAGCACCGAACGGTAGAGCCCGGTCCGCAGCGGCTTGAAGCGGAACGTGGCGTCGATGCCGGTGAGGCTCGTCTTGAAGCCGGGTCCTTCGAGGTTGTTGCCGCGCGTCCACGAGCCTCCCAACTCGAGGTTGGCTGCTTCGGAGATGTCGCCGTAACCTTTCAGGTGGAAGAGGGGCTCCACGTCGTTCCGCGTCTGCGCCTGGAAGACCTCGCCCGAGCTTCCGCGAAACAGCTGCGCCGTGGCTTCCAGGAAAATACCCGCGGGTGCAGGAATCAGGCGGGAGACCGAGATCCCGGCATCCGCGATCCCTTCCTCTCCGCCGAGGAGGTTGATGGAGTTCAAGGGTGTGTCGGCGAACTGCCTCACGTGCAGGTGCTCGGTGTTGAGCTTCCCGAACGCGGCCTTGATCTTCCCCGCCTTCACGACGAGGTCTCCCGGCAGGTGCAGGAAGGTGATGAAGCCTTCTTCGACGGCCACCTCCCCTTCCGCCGAGCCGAACGAGATGAAGAAGTCCGCGCGAGCGTAGGGATCGACGATGGCCTGGAGACCCACCTCGGATTCCCGCAGCTGCAGGCTCGGCTGGTCGTCCACCTCGTTCCGGCCGGCGATGGCCAGTCCGTTCCCGATGACCGAGATGTCGGGGTTGAAGACGTTGCCTGTCGGGGCCGTCTGGGCAAAGGCGGGGAGCGCCGCGGCGAGCCACAGGAACAACGCGTGCGAGAGCGCTCGCACGATCGGGCGCTTGGACGGCGCCAAGGACGACGGTGTCATGAATCCTCCGGATTCGATCGGTCCTCCGGAATCTTTCCGGCGGTGGCGTTGCGACGTGAGGTTGCTACGCGATCGAGGGGAGGGAGGGTGGGGATCGGCCGTGAGCCCTGGGCGGGGCACCGCGTCCCTCACGCACCTCGGCCCGCGCCCAGAGCGCGCGCGAGAAGCGGGGCGGCGAGACGCGCACCAAGCGCGGAGCGGGCGCGAAGAGCGATTGGGCCGCGCAGGCGAGGCAGTGGTGCTCGACCGCCTCGGGGCAGGGAGCGTGCGGACCGTGATGATGGGCTTCGAGCTGGCCGCCGGCCGAAACGGTGCGGCGCGGCTCGCTGTGCCCGACCGTCATCCCCGAAACGCCGAGGACGAGGACGAGCGAGACCAGAAGACGGAGGAACCGCTCCTTCATCACGTTCAATCTAGCACGCTGCATGACACTGGCCGCTTGGTGGGCGTCCCCGGTGGCTCTCGACCCTGCGGAAGCTCGCCGAGAGGATGGACTTCGAGCGGCTCGACCTCTCCGAGCCCGTCGTCTTCGAATCCGGGGAAGAGCGCACGGCCAGCCGCAAGTCTGACGGGATTTCCGGGCGAAACCGATCGAACTTGCGCAGGGACGCATCGAGTCAATAGACTGCGGTGTAACCGTTCACCAGGGTGAACCGTCCTTCACAGGGAGACCTGACCATGTCTTCTCTTTCCGCTCCGAAGCTCGCCGCCGCGAAGCTGCAGGCCGACCTCGTCGAGCCAGCGCCGCGGGATAGCTGTGCGGTCACAGCACTGATGCCGGCGCACATCCTGCTCCTCGAGCCCGATGAGAGCGATGCCCGCATGCTGGCAGGCTCGCTCGAAAAGACCGGCCTTTCCGTGCGCACGGTGAGCCGGCTCGCCGAAGCCCGCAAGCAGATCGCGACGCACAAGTTCGACCTCGTGCTCGCCTCGGAGAGCCTGCCCGACGGGTCGGCCATCGAGCTGCTCCAGCCGCGCACCGTCGTGGCGCTGCCGCTCGTCATCCTCTCGGACCTCATCGTCGAGGAACGCGTTCGCAAGGCCTTCGCTGCCGGGGCGATGGAGTACCTCCTGAAGGATGGAAGCCTTTTGCCCCTCCTCGACCTGCGCGTGCAGCGCCTCCTCGAGATGCAGGACGAGCGCCGCATCCTCTCGGACCTCTTCGACGAGAACGCGCGGCTGGCGCAGGCGAACCAGCTGCTCAAAGAGCTCTCGATCAGCGATCCCCTCACAGGCGTCTTGAATCGGCGAGGCTTCGACGAGGCGGTGCGCCGAGAGGCGAGCCGGGCCGAGCGGTTGCGTCAGGAGCTCGCCGTGGCCACCTTCGACCTCGACAACTTCAAGTCCATCAACGACCGGCATGGCCACGAGGCGGGCGATGTGGTGCTGCGCACGATGGGCGAGATCCTGCTCGCCGAGGGACGAACGGGCGATGTGATGGCTCGCGTGGGCGGCGACGAGTTCGCGGCGCTGCTGCCATCGACCACTTTGATGGGCGCCTGGAAGTTTGCCGAGCGTGTGCGCACCCGTGTCGAGCGCGCCGAGCCGTTATTCGAGTCGACGGCCCTGAAGGCGACGGTCTCCGGGGGAGCGGCCCTCTTCTCGGAGTCGCTCCAGAGCAGCCAGGAGCTCCTGTCCCTGGCCGACGACCGGCTGTTCCGCGCGAAGGCGCAAGGGCGCAACCGAATCGCCTTTCACTGAAGACGAGCGATAAGGGCCGCTTCGCGGCCTCTCCACCCTTGACTCCTCGCCGGTGTGCTGCTATTTTTTTAGCAGTGCTGTTTATTTAGCACACCGAGGAGGGAGCCGATGATGGTCGCGAGAATTCCCGCTCTGCTCATTGGTTTCCTTCTCATGACACCACCCGCGAGCGCAGCGACTCCGCTCGCCATTGGCGATTCGGCACCTCCTCTGTTCGTGGACTCGTGGCTCTCGGGCCCGCCCGCGAAGCTCTTCGAGCCCGGCCGCATCTATGTCGTGGAGTTCTGGGCCACGTGGTGCGGCCCCTGCATCGCGAACATCCCCCAGCTCACTGCGCTCCAGCGGAAATATGCGGGCCAGAGTGTGACCGTCATCGGTGCGACGAGCCCGGACGATTGGGGCAACACCGAGGCGGCCGTTCGGAAGATCATCGAGAAAAAGGGGACCGCGTTGGGCTACTCGATCGCCTGGCTCCCTGGTGCCGTCGAGGCCAAGGACCGGGGCATCCATCGGCACTCCTGGTTTCGCGCCGCGGGCGTCGACTGGCTTCCCACGGCCTTTGTCGTCGACGGGAAGGGTCGCATCGCCTTCATCGGTGACCCGATGCTCGTCGAAGACACCCTGGAAAAGATTCTGGAGAAGCGCTTCGACGTCAGCCGGGCGCGTGCGCTCTATCTCGCGGCGCGAGGAGCTCTCGACACCGTCACTCTCTTCAAGGCGAGGATCGAGCAGAAAGATCGGGCCGGCGCACTCGCGCTCGGCCGGAAGCTGGTGGCCGGCCCGGCACGTCAGGATCCAAGGACGATGCTCATCGTCGCGGACGCGCTCTCGAACTCCCCCTGGAAAACCGAACCCGAGTTCTCCGACGCTTCGCTGGCGGCTGCCCAGCGAGCCGTCGACCTGACGAGATCACGGGCTCCGGGCATGCTGGACCTGCTTGCCCATGTCTATTTCGTGAGAGGAGACCTGACGCATGCCGTCGAGTCCGAGGCGCTCGCGGTGAGCCTTTCCGAGGGGCCGATGCTCGAAGCCCAGAAGAAGAATCTCGCGGACTACCGAGCCGCCCTCGAAAAATAGACGCAGGGGCCGGACCTCCTAAACGGTCTGGACCGGAGCGGACACCTTCGACGTCAGCACCTTGTCAATGCGCGGGCCGTCCATGTCGACGACCTCGAAGCGCCAGGATCCCCACAGCGTGCTGTCTCCTGTCTTCGGCACGTTCCCGAACAGGTGCAGGAGCATTCCCGCGATCGTGCCGTAGCCGGCCCTCTCCTCGCCCGGCAGCCGGGCGAGCTCGAGCAGATCCTTCACTTCGGAGACGGGCATGCCGCCGTCCAGGAGCCAGGAGCCGTCTTCCCGGCGTGTCGCCCAGCCATTCCCGGTCTCGGGCTGAATTCCCTGCGCGGCGAACGTCTCGAGAATGTCGTGCAGGGTGACGAGCCCGAGGATCTCTCCGTACTCGTCCACCACGAAGGCGAGCCGCGTCTTGCGATCGCGCAGCTTGTCCAGCAGCGACAGCCCGCTGAGCCCCTCGGGCACGAAGAGCGGCGGCTCGAGCTGAGACTCCAGCGTGAGGTCGCCCCCTTTGAGCGCGAGGGCCAGCAGCCTCTTGGCGTGAACCACTCCCAGGATGTCGCGCGGGTCGCCACGATAGACCGGATAGCGGGAGTGATCGGTGGAGACGACCTGCGCCAGGCTCTCCTGGAACGGCTTGTCTGCGTCGAGCCACACCACGTCCGAACGCGGCACCATGAGCGACGAGGCGGGCCGGTCGTCGAGCTTCAGCACGTTCTGGACGATCTCGTGCTCCTGGGGCTCGATGGCGCCGCTCTGGGAACCCTGCTCGAGCAGAGCGTGGATCTCCTCCTCGGTGACGCCGGAGTCTTTCGTCTCGTGCGCGCCCAAGAGGCGAAGCAGCACGTCGGTCGACGCGCCGAAGAGCTTCACGAACGGACGCCCCACCGCGGAGATCCCGCGGATCGGAATCGAGACGAAGCGCGCGATCGTCTCGGGGCGCGTCTGCCCGAATCGCTTCGGAACGAGCTCTCCGAGCACGACCGAGACGTAGGTGACGATGCAGACCACGAGCGTCGTGGCTCCGAGCGCCGCCCATTTCGCCGGCACGCCCC
>JBDSFL010000293.1:0-9449 GCA_039919545.1 Thermoanaerobaculia bacterium
ATGCGGTAATTCCGCCCGTCCGGATCTGTGCGGGGGGCGGCCCGAAAGGGCCGTCCCTACCGCGATATCTTCGTTCATGACCCTCTCTGCGTTCAGCCCTTGCTTTTCGAGACAGCTCCTGACCTCCGATTGGCGATCGCATCGGATCAGAGACGCTGGGTGGGGGGATACAGCACGTGGTTGGCGGATTGAGCGGCCTCGGCGCCTTCGTGCGCGGCGCTCACCACCTGATGGCTGTGCCGGTTCGACACGTCTCCCGCGGCGAAGAAGGAAGGGAGAGCGGTCCGGTTCTTTTCGTCGATCGGCACGTGCCCGTTCGCCGAGAGCGCGAGTCCGAGCGCCGCGAGCGGCTCGGTACGCGCCCGGCTGCCGAAGAGACTGAACACGTAATCGGTCTGCACCCGTTCCCCTCCCTGGAGAACGATCTGGCTGCTGGTGCTGTGTGCGGGCGTATGCACGCTCTGGATGGCTCCTTCGAGCAAGGTGATTCCCTCGTCACGAAGTCTCCGGCGCGCACGGCTCGAGAGACGGTTGGACCTGGGGTCCATCATCAGCGTGAGCCGCCGCGTGTACGTGAGGAATTGCAGGGTGGTGCGGGCGCACGCATCGGTGTTTCCCAGCACCAGCACGCTCCGGTCGCGCGTACGCCAGCCATCGCAGACGATGCACCAGAAGAGCTTCTTGCCGATGAGCCGTCGTGCTCCAGGAAATCGGGGCCAGAGGTCGCGAACGCCCGCCGCCCAGATCACGGTGCGCGCTTGGATCGCCCGGCCATCCACGTCCAGCGCGAATCCCACGGCGCTGGTGACGACGCCAGCCACCCGGCCGCGGCGGATCTCGACGCCGAATCGTTCCGCCTGCAGGCACCCGAGCCGATGCAAACGGCGCGCGCTGAGGCCTCGAGGAAACCCGAGATAGTTCTCGTTCCGCTGGCCGTAGGTCCAGCGTCCCGTCGCGTCGTCGAGCACGAGAGTGCGTCGACGGAAGCGGCCCATGTAGATCGCGGCGGAAAGTCCGGCGGGGCCAGCGCCTACGATGGCGCACTCCCAGGGTTCCTCATTCTTCATGGTCATCTCCGGCCCGGTGTCTAGCAAGAGGGGTTCCAGACTCGGACGTGATCGCGCGCCTCTGCGGCGACGAGTTCACGGTTCTCTCTCTCGACGTCGCCAGCGAGAGCGTCGACTTCCCGCTTGCCCGGCCCGAGCGCCGCATCCGCCAGGAGAATCTCCTCGAGCCCGATCCTGCGGTAGCCTTGTGCGTGGGGTTCTCGACGTCGATCCCTTCGCAGGCGCGTTCCCTCGATGAGCTGCTGCGAGCGGCCGACCAGTTGATGTATTCGCAGATTCGCCACGAGCAGCGGGGAGACGATTCGAAGTCCCCGACGCTGCCGCACACGGGAGCAGGCCAATGGAGAGCGTCGTCGCGGAAATTCGCGCGCTGGCAAGCGAGGTCAAAGAGGGCGTCAGCCGGCTGCGCGCGGCCACGCCCGAGGGAGGAGACCTCATCGAACACCTCGAGCTCGAGCACGAAAAGCTGCGGGAGCTTTCGGAACGCGAGTTCGGTCCGATCTCCGAGGCTTCCTTCGAAGAGCTTCGCGTCGCGCGCGAATACCTCCTGGACGCCTTGTTCGGCGCCTCACGCGAGCGGGGAGCGCTGGGAGACGACAGGCTCTTCGACCTGGTGCAGAAGGTGGTGACGCTGCGCTGGATCGTGGAGAAGATCGATCGTCCGATCCAGGCGGATGAACCGCAATCCACGCGTCCCGCCAGGACACACAAGGTCTCGGGATTTCCGGAGGGTTCGAAGCGCTCCTGAGCGTTCCGTCTTTCTTGACGAAGGTCCAATGTCGCCGACCAGCCTCTCCGGCGGGGTGTGGATAGCCCGACTGAAGAAGGAAAAAATCGGGGCTCGGGCACAAATGAAAATAGAAGCGCCCCAGACTGGAGCGCTTCTCTTGAAAATCTTTCAGAGGAGATGGGGAGGGTGCGCGCGCTCGAAGGCGTCAGACGTGCAACCGCCGAGTCGCGCTGCGCGCGGAAGGCTAGTGAACAGTGGTCGTCTTCTTCGTCGTGGTCCTTCTGGAAGCCGTGATCTTCTTGACGATCAGAGGCGCGCCTGCGGTGCTTCGCGTCGTCTGCACGGTGACGGTCTTCCCGACCGCGAGGTCGGCCGGCACGGACGAAGAGGAATCGATCGTGTATTCCACCGTCTTCTTGTCGGGCAGCACGAGCGTCACCGAGCGGCCGGTGTGGATCTCCTGAACGGTCCCCGTCACGCTGGTGGTGCTGGACGAGACCTGATCGCCATTGGGCTTCGTGCCCTTCGTCTGGGTCTCGGTCTTGATGTTTCCTTCCGGCGTGACGGAACGCGTGGTGACGCGCGTGACGGTCATCGGGCCGGCGTCGGAATTCTCCGTGCTCAGCGAAACATACCGGCCCACTTCGATGTCGGCGGGAATCGCGGCATCGGGGGCGAGGGCAAAGCTCACCTCGCGGTTGTCAGATTCCACGACGACGATCGTCTTGCCAGGCTCGTAGCGGACGACCTTGCCCTCGACGGTCGTGATCTTCGTCGTGGTCTTCGTGGAGCCGTCGGCGTTGATCTCCGTGGTCTTCTGGGTGGACGTGGTGGCCTGCGCGAAGCCGGTTGCGGCAAACGCGAAGGAAGCGGCGAGACAGAGAGCGCTCACGGTGATGACACGTTTCATGGCAATTCCTTTTCGCTGGCCCCTCAGGAGGGGACGATGGTTGAAATCCGCAGAGCGAGGAACCGTCTGACGGATGAGCTTGACTCCGCCAATTCAACGCAATCGCGATGCCACCAAGGAGTCGGCCGAAGAAATTCCTGATTCAGTCTTTGAACCACTCGCGCGCCACGTGCCAGCCCGCCGGTCCCTTCTCCAGGTGAAAGTGGAAAAGCACAGGGTTCGGAGAGCTGACGGTTTTTCCGCTCATCGCGATCGTGGCCGCTCGCCCGTCCGTGAAGCCCTCGACGAAGAGCGGCTCCTTGGGACGAGTGTGCTGCCAGACGGACAGCACGTTCTGCTTGCGAATGAAATCAACCGTGGTGGCGCTGCTCAGGCGAGCCAGCTCCTCGAGGTTTCCGTCCTGCAGCGCGGCGCAGTAGGCCAGGGCGGTGCGCACGGGTTCGTCGCCGGCCTCGAGGGAGCGTCCGTTCGTCGCGTCGATCCGGAAGTCCGTGCCGCCGGCCTGCTTCAGCACGGCGACGAGGTCGTCGCGTTCGGACGTGATCGCCCAGGTCATCGCCGAGCTGCCGTCCTCATCCTTGGTGTTCGGCCGGGCGCCGGCCGCGACCAGGCTCTTCACGCACTCGATGTTTCCGTTCCCGACGGCGTTCATCAGCGCCGTCCGGCCTCCGATCGCGGATTCGTTCGGGTCGGCGCCGGCGGCAAGCAGATCCGGCAGGCGGGCGCAGTCTCGCTCGTCGAAAACACTCGCGTGGGTGATCTCCTTGCCCGCGCGATCGCGCTTCGCGACCGCCGGCGACAGCAGGTACATCGGAACGAGGATCGCGTGGAGCGCCACGAACAACGCCGCGCCGACCGCGAGCTTCTTGAGGGCACTCTCGACCACATGGGCCGACGCCAGGGTGGGCCCGACCGGGAGAATGCGATTCACCCGCTCGCCGGACGGCGCGAGCCCCCCTTGACTCTCGAACCAGACGCCGAGCACGGTGACGGTCTGCCCGACCGGGATCACCTTCTCGATGAGCTTTCGTCCTTCGACGTCGAATGCGGAATTCTCGATCTGGTAGTCCTTGCGGATCGAGCCGTCGGAATCCGAGAGCAGGCTGCTCAGCGCCGAGAGCGCGGTCTTGAGCGCGAGCGGCTCGAAAGCCGTGCGCGCCAGATACGTCGCGGCTCGCTCGCGATCGATCTTCTCGCCGCTCCCCGCGAATTCGTCGAGCGCGGCCCAGCCCAGCAATTTCACCGGCCCCGTATTCGTGTCGATCACGGAGGGTGCGAGCGCCACTCCCGCGAAATCGCTTCGCTCGGCGCCGGGGTTCTTGACGTCGTACTCGTAAGCCACGCACTCGGTTCCGCTGAACGGCCCTTCGAGCGCCGCGCGAAGAGGGCGGATCGAACCCGAGGCCGCCTCCACGCGGCCGTCGCGTCGGGGCTCCCCGCGTGCGGCGCGCTGGATCGCGGTGCGATCGCCCCGGCTCTGAAAGTAGCCCAGCGTACTTCCGAGCAGGACCGCGGCGAAGGTGGCGCCCAGCACGCCGACGATCAGCGCGGGGATGACCTGGTGCATCTTTCCCCACGCCACGCCGGCGTAGGCGGCAAAAAGGACGAGCCCCACGACGAGACTGAGAGCGCAGCTTTTCTTCACGATGCGCGAATTCTCGCATTCGCGCGCGGGTGTTCGCGAGTCGAACGCGGCCAGGAACACGGCTCAGAACGCGAGGGTGCCTCGAATTCCGTAGGCGCCGTCGTCGACCAGCGGAAGCAGCGTGAGCCGCGCGCCTTCAGGAGCGGTGGCCTTCTCGAATTCGCCCGAGCGGATCTTCCGGTTCAGATGCACCACCGAACGTCCCACGGCGGTTCCGATGATGGCGCCCGCGACGATGTCGGTGGGGAAATGCTTGCCGCGCTGCAGCCGGGCATAGGCGCCGAACGCGCCGGCGGTGTAGGCCACGGCCTTCACCCAGAGCTGGTCGTAGGAGGTCGCGATCACGGAGACGACCGCGAACACCTGGGTGACGTGTCCCGACGGAAACGACCGGCCGCCGAAGGGTTTGAACGAATACGCCCCGTGCTCCTCGGTCGGGCGCTCCCGTCCGACCACCGTGGTGAGGACGGGGGTGATCAGGCCGGACGCGATCAGGCTCGCGGCGAGGCCATCGAGACAGACGTTCTTCGCCTTCGAGTCGTGTCCGATGGCGCCGGCCAGATAGAAGCCTCCAAGGAGAATGAAAGAGCGCCCGTCGCCGAGCCCTTCGAGCGTGTCACCCACGAAGCCGAAGGTCGTGCCCCGCTCGCGCGCGGCGTCGCTGAGATTCAGATCGGCGCGCGAGAGCGCGGCCAGCGAACCGACGTATCCGGAGAAGAGGAGCCACTGCCGGCCTGACCAGTGAAACGGAGAAGTCAGGACGTAGCCGAGATCCAGGAGCACCAGCTTCGGATACGACGGAGGACGGGGCGTCTGCGGCGCGGGCTCTGCGGCGGACTGCGGCCCGGGATCGAGATCGAGGGTACGGGGCTCGAGCTCGAGCGACGCGGGGACGAGATCGAGCGAAAGCGTTCGAGGCTCCGCGGCATCAGCGGTATCGAAAGGCAGAAGGCTCGCGTGTAACCCACGAACCGCGGCCCTGTCGATCCGCACGTCTTGCTGCTGCGCGGCGCCCGAGCTCGAGACGAAGAATGCTGCGATCAGCAGCCCGTACGTGCGAAGTCTCACAGTTCGTTCTCCAATGAGCGATCTCGAGCAAAGGTCGTGCCTGGTGCGGAGGCGGCACGAGATCTGCTTTCTCCCGGTCCTCAATGGACAGCGTTCGCCCCGAACATTCACGGACTGGTGCATTTTCATTCTCGACCGCGTTCTTCATGCTCGCCTTTTTCCTTGGATCGGCCGGGGGGACCCAGGCACAGGAAACCGGGCACTGGGAAGCGGGCGTTTCTTCCGGCGTCTATCTGGGCACGCGGATCTATCTCGATCCCGCGACGGACCTCCAGATCGGGGACTCGCCGTCGTTCGGGTTGCGCGGCGCCTACGACATCGATCGCTCGTTCAGCCTCGAAGGCTCGTACTCCCACACGCGGGGCCACGTGACCGCGAAGGATCCGGCCACCGGCGATCCCCTGGCCCCGTCCGCGCGGCTCGACGTGGATTCGTACGACCTCACGGGCCTCTACCGGTTCGGCAGCGGGAAGTTTCGCGGCCATGCGGGCCTGGGGATCGGCGCGATGTCGCTCAGACCGTTCGTGGCCGACATCGCAACGCAGGACGGCACGCGGTTCAGCGTGAACATCGCTCTCGGCGGCAAGTTTTTCCTCAACGAGAACCTGGCGCTGCGGGCCGACGCGCGGTATCGCCTGCGAAACGCACGCAGCCGGACGGGCGCCGTGGTGTGCGGCACGCTGGGCTGCTATGGCTTCACCACGAATCTCTACTCGAGCACGGAGCTCACCGGCGGCGTCTCCTATCGCTTCGGCGGCGCGCCCCTGCGCGATCGCGGCCCGCCGCCGCCTGCCGCGATCACCGACCTCGCCGCGATTCCGGAATCGGGCCCCGCCGAAGTGGGCGTGAAGCGCCGCTTCGTGCGGGCGGCGGGCGAGATCGTGCTGCTGGAGATCTTTCCGTGGGCGATGAATCGCTACGTGTTCGAAGAGGACTTCGCGCGCATTTCACTCAATTCGGTGCGCAAGAATTTCCGCACGGGGTTCACGTACGACCGCGACAAGTTCAAGACCAACCAGGGCGAGCACCCTTACCACGGCGGGCTCTTCTTCAACGCGGCGCGCTCGAACGGCTACGACTTCTGGGAATCGGGCGCATTCGCCATGGCCGGCAGCTTCGGCTGGGAGAGCTTGATGGAGAACGATCCTCCCGCCGTCAACGATCTCGTGAACACGACGCTGGGCGGGATGGCGCTCGGGGAGATCACACGCCGGCTCGCCGTGATGATCCGCGACAACGCGGCGACGGGCTTCCGCCGCTTCTGGCGCGAGCTGGCAGGTGGTCTCGTGGATCCGATGGGAGGCTTCAACCGGCTGCTCAACGGCGAGACCCGGCGCGTTCAGCCCAACACGAACGAGAGGTTTCCAAGCTCGTTCCAGGCCGTTGGCGAGCTGGGCTACCGGCACCTCGGCGGGGATGCGGCCGTCGCGAATCAAGGCACCTTCTCGCTCGGCGTTGCCTATGGCGATCCCTTCGCGGGCGAGATCGAGAGGCCCTTCGATTCGTTCTCGGGAGAGCTGGACCTCAACGTGCCTGGCTCCACCGTCTCGCGCGTGGAGGGGAAGGGAATCCTGAAGGGCTGGGAGCTGACCGACGCGTCGGCGCCCACACGCCACATCTTGGCCGTGTCGCAGGAGTACGAGTACCTGAGCAACGAAGCGCAGGTGTTCGGAGCGCAGGTGATCAGCATCGGGCTCCTCTCACGGCGCGGCGCCCCTGCCGGTTTCACGCTCACGACCGACATGAGCGTGCTCGTCTATCCGCTCGCGGGAATCCAGACGACCAACGTCTTGAGCCCAGAGACGGGACGTACGTACGACTACGCGCCGGGTGCCGGTCTGCGGGTGGGAGGACGCCTCGATCGTGGCGGTTTCACGCTGGCCGCGGCGTACGCAGCGGCCTGGAACACGACCGCGAATGGCAACTCCGATCACACGACGCTCCAGTTCCTGGTCGTTTCCGCTCGCGTGCCCCTTTCCCGCGGGCTCGGCCTGAGAGCGAGCACCTCGTGGTACAGCCGGAAAACGTTCTACACGAACTTCTTCGAGGAGCGCAGGACGCAATCCGAATGGAGGCTGGCCGCGAGCTGGCGTCTTTAGACGCCGGCGACCGCGGCCGCGTCAGGACGTGGCGTGCAGCGCCGGTCCCGGTCCCGGCCGGGCGCTCGGGACCGCGAGCGTGAAGATCTTCCAGAACGTGGTCCCGAGCTGGCGGGAGAACGAGCCCGTGTTGTACGGCAGCCCGTAGCGCTCCGCAAGAGCACGCACCCGCGGCGCGATCGTGGGATAGCGGTTGCTCGGCATGTCGGGGAAGAGATGGTGCTCGATCTGGTGGCTGAGGTTTCCCGACAGGATGTGGAAAACTTTTCCTCCTTCGATGTTGCACGATCCGAGCAGCTGCCGCACGTACCACTGGCCCTTCGACTCGTCCCGCACGTCGTCCTTCGTGAAGTGGTGCACGCCCTCCGGGAAGTGGCCGCAGAAAATGATCACGAACGTCCAGACGCTCCGGAGGATGTTGGCCAGGGCGTTCGCTGCCAGCACCCAGAGGAAGAATGGGCCGGCCAGGGCAGGCCACAGCACGTAGTCTTTCAGCACCTGACGCCCCACCTTCCAGCCGATGCGGCTCAGCATCGAACGCGCCTCGGCCGCGCTCCGCTTGCCCGAGAGCACGTGGTTGATCTCGAGGTCGTGAAACGCCATGAACCATTCGAAGAAGAGCGCCATCACCACGGCCGAGACCGGCTGCACCAGATAGAAGGGATGCCACTTCTGCCGCTCGGTCACGCGAAGCATCGCGTATCCGATGTCGCGGTCCTGCCCGAGCACGTTCGTGAACGTGTGGTGGATGACGTTGTGCGAGTGCTTCCAGTGATCGGACGGGCAGACGTGATCCCATTCCCACGTGCTCGACTGCACGGCGGGATCGTTCATCCAGTCCCACTGCGCATGGGAGACGTTGTGGGCGATCTCCATGTTCTCGATGATCTTGGCGAGCGCCAGCATCACCGTCCCGAGAGAGAGGACCGCGAGGAACGCGCCATATCCGGCGAACCGCCCCCAGCGCGGATGAAACGCGATGCTGGCCAGCAATACGAAGCGCGACGAGAGCGCCAGCGTGCGCTGGATCCGGATCAGGCTCCGGATGTAGCGGCGATCGCGCTCGCCCCGGTCGGCCATCACCTCGTCGCGGATCGCGTCGAGCTCCCTTCCGAAGGCGTCGCTCTGAAGGGGATGAGGGAATGGTGCGTGGCTCGTCATGGCGTCGTCTCCCTTGTCGTCGGCGTCACAGATCCAGCTCCACCGGCCCCGAAGCGGCCGAGACGCAAAGCTGCACCTTGGTGCCGGGTTGATCCGTGAGCCGGTTGTTTCTGAGGTCGCGCACGCAGCCCGAGAGGAGGGCGACGTCGCAGGAATGGCAGATGCCCATGCGGCAGCCGTGCGCGGGGGCGAGCCCCGCTTCCTCAGCGACGCGCAGCAGGTTCGTCCCGCCGTTGGCTTCGGCCCGGGCCTGGCTGCGGTTGAACCGGACGAGGCCGCCCACGGCACCGGAGGGAGCAGCGGCCATGGCCGCCCGGAATCGCTCGATGTGGAGGCGGTGGGGAAGCCCCGCGAGGGACCAGAGGCTCTCGGCGGAGGAGAGCAGACCCTGCGGGCCGCACGCGAATGCCTCTCGTTCGCGAAAATCCGGGCAGGCGCCCGAAAGCTCGTCCAGGGTGAGGTGACGGCGCGCGTCCGATTCCCCGGATGCGGATTCCCGCGTGGTGACGAGATGAAGACGATAGCCGGGATGTTCGGCGGCGAGCCGCGCCAGCTCGGCTCCGAAGATGACGTCCTGGGGCCGCGGAGCGAAGTGAAGATGGACGACGTCAGAAAGCGTCGAGCGGCTCGCGAGACTGCGCAGCATGCTCATGATCGGCGTGATCCCGCTGCCCGCGGTGAGAAAGAGCGGCCGCACCTGCGCTCCCTCCGGGAGGACGAAATTGCCCTCGTGAAGGCCCAGCTGCACGTACGCGCCCGGAGGGAGGTC
>JBDSFL010000304.1:0-3186 GCA_039919545.1 Thermoanaerobaculia bacterium
CGGTGGATACGGTGGATACGGTGGATACGGTGGATACGGCTACCACGATTCGTACCGACCCTACCGTCGCGCCTACGTGCCGGTTCGCCGTTACGTCCGTCCCGCCTACGTCTCCACGTACGCCGACGATTACTGCGCTGACGATTACTACACCCCGTCCGTCGTCACTTATCGCACCTACCGGGCGCCGCGGTACGTCTCGTACGTCGCGCCGAGGTACGGATATGGCTACGGCTACGGTCACTCGTACGGGCGCCGTTACGCGTACAGCCCGCGCCAACACGGCGGCCACTATCGCCGCTACTAGCCACCATCGTCGCGACGAGCGAATGAGAAATCGAGCAGACTGAAGTCCATTCTCCCTTCAGCCTCTCCGGACCGCAGGACGCTATCTGTCCTGCGGTCTTTTGTTTTCCCGCCCCCACACCCGGCGCCATTCCCACTCCTCGAGCCGCTCGGCGGCACCGAGCCCGACGGCGCGGTGGAGATCGGAGAGCAGGCGCGCGGCCTCCGGGTCTCCCAGCGGCGCGGGACCGAGTCGCGTGAGGATCGCCTCGGGGTGCTCCGGTGGAGAGAAGGTGGTCTTCAGGGTGGCCACCGGGGCGAGCGGCTTGAAGAAGAACTCGGGCTTCACGTCGGGGAGCGGGGCGCGCGGCATGGGCTCGGCTCTCGCGCCGAGCGGGCGCCCCACGCCCTCGTGCGCGGGGCCCTGCGCCCGGCTGCGCGCGCTCTGGAGGGCCGCGAGCAGCTCCTCGCGTGACCTGCCTCTCAGAAGAAAGATGAGGAACGGGTCCCGGTCGAAGCGCTCGCCCAGCATGTACATCACCGCGGCGCGGTGCTCGCACAGCGTGGCCTCGTCGGAGCAGTCGCACGACATCTTCAGCTCGTCCGGGCTCTCAGGCAATAGCGTGCGTCCGGTGCCGGTGAAGGCGGCGTCGATGTCGTGTGGAATGGTTCCCGACAGGAGGCTGGCCGCGAAGCTCGCCTTGCCCGCCATCGTCTGGATGGCCTGCGACAGCACGCGGTCGGGGAGCGGCTTCAGCACGATGCGCACCTGATGCGCCGGCTCTGCCGCATCGCCCACGAGGGCCATCACGCCCGACGGCCCGACCTCGAGCGAGCGGACGTGCCCCGCCCGCGCCACCTCGCGCCCCTTGCGCAGGCGGCTCGCCCAGCCGAACGATTCGAGCAGCGAGATCCACTTCAGAGCCCACCACGACGAGGCGAACGGCGCCTCGGGATCGACCGGGTTCTTCACGCGTTTCATCGGCGCCCTTCCAGCTCGACGGCATCCTTCGACAGCGCCACGAGCTCGGCGAGCTGCGCGTCGGACATGTCGGCGATCCAGCTCTCGCCGGTTCCGATGATGTTCTGCGCGAGATCCTTCTTCTCCTCGATCATCCGGTCGATACGCTCCTCGAGGGTGCCGTGGCAAACGAACTTGTGCACCTGCACGTTGCGCGTCTGGCCGATGCGGAACGCACGGTCGGTCGCCTGGTCTTCCACGGCGGGATTCCACCAGCGGTCGTAATGGAACACGTGCGAGGCGCGCGTGAGGTTGAGCCCGCTCCCGCCGGCCTTCAGCGAGAGCACGAAGAGCGGCGGCGGCTCGTCGTCCTCCTGGAAGGCGCGCACCATCTCGGCGCGGGCCTGGCGCGGGATGCCGCCGTGCAGAAACAGCACCTCGCAGCCGAAGCGCGCCTTCAGCGCGGAGACGAGCAGATGACCCATCTGCGTGAACTGCGTGAAGATGAGCGCGGGCCGCTTCTCGGCGAGCGTCTCCTCGAGCATCTCCATCAGCCGGATCAGCTTGCCGGAACGATTCTCCAGCCGCGTGCCGTCTCCGAGGAAATGAACGGGATGGTTGCAGATCTGTTTCAGGCGCAGCAGCAGGAGCAGCACCTTCGTGCGGCGGCTGCGCGCGCTGGCGCGCCCGATGCCGTCCAGCAGCGAGCGTGTGGCGGCGCGATAGAGAGTGGCCTGCTCGCGCGTGAGCCCCACCGATTCCTTCGTCTCGATCTTGGCGGGCAGGTCAGGCGCCACCCCCTCGTCCGTCTTGGCGCGCCGGAGCAGGAAGGGAGCGGTCACGCGGCGCAGCCGCTCCGCCGCGGCGGGCTCTCGCTGGCGTTCGATGGGAAGCGCGAACTCCCGCCGGAACTCCTCGTCGGTGCCGAGGAGGCCGGGGTTCAGGAAGTCGAAGATCGATTTCAGCTCGGCGAGGTGGTTCTCGACGGGGGTGCCCGTCAGAGTCGCGCGGCGGCGGGCCTTCAGCGAACGCACCGCGCGCGATTGCGCGGCCGCGGGGTTCTTCACGTTCTGCGCCTCGTCGAGCGCGAGGTACTCCCAGCTGACCTCCGAGAGCAGCGCGCGGTCGCGATGCGTCAGCGCATAGGTCGTGACGATGAGGTCGACGTCCTCGATGAGCGAGGTGAAGGCCTCGCCGCTCGCGCGGTCGGGACCGTGGTGGATGGCGATCTTCAGGGAAGGGGCGAAGCGCGCTCCTTCCTTGAGCCAGTTCTCGGCCACCGACGTGGGGCAGACGAGGAGCGCGGGGCGGATGGGCTCGCCGGCTTCCTGGGCCGAGAGCAGCGTCGCCAGGAATTGCACGGTCTTGCCGAGTCCCATGTCATCGGCCAGGCAGGCGCCCAGGCCGCGCGACGTGAGGAAACGGAGCCAGGCCACGCCGCGCTCCTGATAGGGGCGCAGCGTGCCCTGGAGGGTCACTGGCGCCTTGAACGCGGCGATCTCGCGCCGGGCGCTCGTCCCCTCCATCAGGTCACCGAGCCAGCCCTCGCCTTCGATCGAGTCGATGGGGTAGCTGCCGTTCTCGGCCTCGAGCCCTCCCGCGATGCGCAGAAAATCGCCCAGCGTGGTGCGCCCGCCGGGGCGCCGATCGAAGAGCTTCAGCGTTCGCTCGACGCTCGCGGGGTCGAGGAGCACCCACTGGCCGCGCACGGAGACGAGCGGGATCTTCTGCGACGCCAGCTCCTCGAACTCGGCGGGGGTGAGCAGCGTGTCGCCGATGGCGATCTTCCAGTCGAAGTCGACGAGCGTCTGCAAGCCGAATCGCGTGACGGCCGCTCCCGATTTCCAGCCGCTCTCGGAGCCCCGCAGGCTGATTCCGACGCGCGCGATCTTTCCTTCGGAGGGGAGCAGCACGTGCACACCCGCTTCGGCCAGGAGCGG
>JBDSFL010000307.1:0-5442 GCA_039919545.1 Thermoanaerobaculia bacterium
AACCTCCCCGCGTCGCGGCCGCGGGAGACCAGACGATCACGTTGCCCGCGAGCGCCTCGGTTGCCGGCACCCCCAGCGACGACGGCCTCCCGGCGGGAAGCTCGCTTTCGTATGCGTGGTCCAAGGTGAGCGGACCGGGAACGGTCTCGTTCACGGCGCCGACCTCGCTCGCGAGCGGGGCGAGCTTCAGCCTGGCCGGCACTTACGTGCTGGCCTTCACCGCGTCAGACAGCCAGCTCTCCTCGTCCGCGAACATCGCGATCACCGTTCTGCCGTCCGGAGGCATCGCCACCCTCTTCCTCGCCACCCTGACGCCGCAGGGGGGACTGAGCTCGTCGGGCTCGGGCACGTCGACGATCCTCCTGGCCGGCGACGAGCTCTCGGCCATCGTGCGCTACAGCTACGGAAACCTCACGACGCCGTTCGTCGGCGCCCACGTGCACGGGCCGGCCGACTCAGGCGCCAGCGGAGCGATCCTCTTCGATCTCGACGATGCCCCACGTCAGCCCGACAGCTCATTCCGCTGGACCTTCGCGCCCGTGGGAGCGACCACCGTCGCGCAGATCGTGTCGGCCCTGAAGACCGGCCGGCTCTACATCAACGTCCACTCGTCGCGCTTTCCATCGGGCGAGATCCGCGGGCACTACGGTGTGTCCAGCGGCTCGACGGTCTTCGTTCCGCCTCCGGCTCCCCCGGCCCTTCCCTCCGGAGCGCCGACGGCCGCGGATGCCGCGCGTTTTCTCACGCAGGCCACCTACGGGCCGTCTCTCGCCCGCATCGCGGCGCTGCAGCAGAGCAGCTTCCCGGCCTGGCTGACGCAGCAGATGGCGCAGCCGGCCGAGTCGCACATCTCCTATCTCGATGCGGCCGTCGCTTCCGGCGAGTCGCTCTCGAACGACACGTCGATGGAGGCGATCTGGAAGCAGGCGCTCGTTGGCAACGACGCGCTCCGAGCGCGCGTAGCGCTCGCGCTCAGCGAGATCCTCGTCGTGTCGGACGACTCCAGCTCGCTCGGCGGCGAGCCGATTGGCATCTCGGGCTACATGGACATCTTGAACCGCGATGCGTTCGGTAGCTACCGGCAGCTGCTCCAGGACGTGACGCTGAGCCCTGCGATGGGCGTCTACCTGAACATGCAGGGGAACGACCGGGAGAATCCCGACGAAGGAACGAATCCGAACGAGAACTACGCACGCGAGATCCTGCAGCTCTTCTCGATCGGGCTCTATCGCCTCCACCCGGACGGCCGGCTCATCCTGGGGGCGGATGGGCAACCTCAGCCCACGTACACGCAGGATGCCGTGGGCAACTTCGCGCGCGTCTTCACCGGCTGGAGCTTCGCCGGAAATTCTCCCGACGACGACGGCTGGTACGGCGGGACCGCGAACTTCCGCCTGCCGATGCAGACCTGGCCCGGACACCACTCCACCGGTCCCAAGACTCTGCTCGACGGACTGAGCGTACCCGGAGGGCGAACACCCGCGCAGGATCTCGCCATCGCCCTCGACGACATATTCAATCATCCGAATGTCGGTCCCTTCATCGCACGCCAGCTGATCCAGCGGCTCGTCACCAGCAACCCGAGCCCCGCGTACATCTATCGGGTCGCTTCCGCCTTCAACGACAACGGCCAGGGCGTGCGCGGAGACCTGGGAGCCGTCGTGCGCGCCATCCTCCTCGATTACGAGGCCCGGAGCGTGGACGTGCTCACGCAGCAGGGCTATGGCAAGCAGCGCGAGCCGATGATCCGCTTTGCCACCCTGCTCCGGGCCTTCGGCGTTCATACCCAGAGCGGCAAGTTCCGCATCTGGTACCTGCAAGACGAGATCTACGGCCTCGGACAGAACCCGCTGCGCGCGCCGAGCGTCTTCAACTTCTTCGAGCCGGGCTATCTCCCCCCCGGAACGCTGGCATCCGCAGGACTCTTCGGCCCGGAATTCAAGATCACGACCGAGACGCAGGTGATCGGCAGCAGCAACTTCCTGCGCGGTCTCGTCGCCTATCCCGACGGCCTCGAGGTGGACGACCTCGACCTCGATTTCGTCCCCTTCGCTGCGCTTGCCGGGAATCCAGCGGCCCTCATCGACCAGCTCGATCTCCTGCTCACCTCGAAGGGGATGTCGCCAGCGATGAAGGCGATCCTCGTCGAAGCGCTGAACGCGATGCCGTCGAACCCGGCCGTCGAGCGGGTCCAGGCGGCGGTCTCGCTCATCGTCACCTCGCCCGAATTCGCGATCCAGAAATAGGAGCGCCAGAACCATGAGCGTCACGACGTCGATCCTCAGCCGTCGACAGTTCCTCTCGCGCGGCGTCTGCTCGGCCCTCGGTGCGGCGGCGGTCACATCCACACTGGGCGACCTGCTTCGGGTCGCGGCGGCGGCGCCCGTCACGGGCGACTACAAGGCGCTCGTCTGCGTCTTCCTCTCCGGCGGCAACGACGCGAGCAACGTCATCGTGCCCCGCTCGGGCAGCGACTATGCCGCCTATGCCGCCGCGCGAGGCTCGGTCGCTCTGCCGCAGGCATCGCTGCTCCCCATCACGCCGATCACGGAAGACGGGCGGAGCTGGGGGCTGCATCCGAGCCTCTCCCAGCTCCAGGGCCTCTTCGCCCAGAAAAAGCTCGCGCTGCTGGCGAACGTGGGCCCTCTTTGCTACCCGATCACCCGCGATCAGCTCCTGAACGAGACCGTGCCGGCACCACCGCAGCTTTTTTCTCACGAGGATCAGGCGATTCACTGGCAGACCTCGCTCCCCGATCGGGAGCCGCACAGCGGCTGGGGTGGACGCGCGGCCGACCTCGTCCGCTCGCTCAACACGAACGCGAGCATCTCCATGTCTCTCTCGATCGCCGGCGCCAACACGTTCGGGACGGGAAACACGCTGGCGCCCTATCAGGTCTCGGATCAGGGGACGATCGGCATCGACGGCTACGACGCCGCTGGCGGAGATCCGGTTTCGCTCGCCTTCAAGAAGATCCTGGGGCTCGATCGCGGGAACGTGCTCGAGAACGCGTACCGCGAAACGCTGAAGCGCGCCATCGACAACGATCAGGTGATGAGCGCGGCGCTCGGCGCGGCACCGCCGCTCCAGACCGTCTTTCCCGATACCGCGCTGGGCCGCCAGCTGATGATGATCGCTCGCATCGTCGGCATCCGGAACGCGCTCGGATTCCGTCGACAGATCTTCTTCTGCGCGGCGGACGGGTACGACACGCACGGCGACCAGCTCCCGGCGCACGCCGAGCTCCTCGGGGATCTGAGCCAGAGCCTGAAGGCGTTCTACGACGCGACCGTCGAGCTGGGCGTCGCGGATTCGGTCACCAGCTACACGGCTTCGGATTTCGGGCGGACCTACCTCGGCAACGGCGGAGGCACCGACCACGGCTGGGGCAGTCACCAGGTCATCCTCGGAGGCGCCGTGAAGGGGGGCGAGCTCTACGGCAGGATGCCCGTGCTCACGGTCGAGGGTCCCGACGACAGCGGCGAGGGGCGCTGGATCCCCACCACGAGCGTCGACGAATACTCGGCCCCGCTCGCGCGGTGGTTCGGAATCGCGGCGAGCGATCTTCCCCTCGTGCTTCCGAATCTCGGTCGATTCGCGAGGCCCGACCTGGGCTTCATGGCGTGACGGCGCGGCGCGGAGCGGCCTCGCTCCTTGGCCGCGCGAGCCTTCACCAAACGCCGCGGATCTCGGCCTCGAAGAGCGAGAGCCAGGTCTCGCTCGATCGCTGAGAGATTCGCAGGCGCACGATCTCGAACTCGATCTCGCGGTGCGCGTCGCCGCTTTTCAGCTCCGGAAAGGAATCGGCGTTCTCGAAGGAGACTCCTCCGCCATGGTGCATGGGAAGCCGGAGAGGCTCGACGAGCGCGAGGACCCCTTCGGGCCCTCGCTTCACGGCGGCCCGGTAGCGCCCGCCCACCTTCAGGTCTCCTTGAAAAGTCTCGGGATGAGCCTGGCCCGGCTGTTCGAACGTCAGGAAGCGGCGGAAGACTCCGTCGCAATCCATTCGCTCGGCCTCGAGCTCGAAGCTCTTCCCGATCGCAGAATCTGCTCCGAACGTGCGGGACGGGCTATGAATGCCGAAGCTGATGGCGGAGCCGGCGCCGGGTTCGGTCGTTCCCTTGCCGACGGCGTCCACGAGGATCGTGACCACGAACTGTGGATCGGAATCGACCGGCGTGAAAACTCCTTGGAATTCTCCGGCCGTCACGACGGATCGTACGGTTCCGCGGAACCGGGAGAGCTCGCGGGACATCGAGCCGCACCGCTCCTCCGCCCGGCCCGGGAGGGCAGCGATCACGCCGAAGAAGAGAAGGGCGAGAGCCTTCAGGGGCGGCGCATCAGACAGCAGGGTCGACTCCAGGAAACGTCACGCGGTGGCGACCGCGCCTTCGCTCGGAGGCGCTCCCTTCCACGGCCACTCGCCCTTCAGGCGTGAGCGGATGAGGAAGGCGATCGTGCCGAGCCCGATGACGACGAGCCCCGTGGCGCGGAAGCCCTTCTCGGGCGAGAAGAGGACGAAGCCCCACAGGATGAGCGCCACGAAGGCCGGCAGCGGGTAGAGCCACATGCGGAAGGGGCGCGGCATGTCGGGATGCTTGCGCCTGAGAATCAGCGCGCCCGCGATCTGCGAGATGAAGGGGATCACCGCGCGGATCGACAGGATGGCTTTCAGGACGACGGTGAGGTCGAGGAACGAGAACAGCGCCGCGGCGCAGCCGAGCGCTCCCAGCGCCACGTAGGGATAGCCGTCCGTCGCGTGCAGCGTGGAGAAGATCTGGAAGAAATTTCCGTCTCGCGCCGCAGCGTAGAGAATGCGCGAGTAGCCGAGCGTGAGCGAGAAGATCGAGGCGAAAGCGGTCCAGAGGATCAGCACCGTGACGACCTTCGCCAGCGGTGAGCCGGCGAGCACGGCGACGTAGTCCGAGACGGCCGACTTCGAGGTCATCGCGCGCTCCATCGGGAGCACGGAGATGACGCAAACGTTCATGAGGATGTAGAGGATCGCGACCGCCACGATCGACAGCACGATGACCCGCGGGATCGTCTTCGTCGGCTCGACCACCTCCTCGGCCAGGTAGCAGATGTTGTAGTAGCCGAGATAGTCGTAGACGGCGAAAAGAAGCGCGATCCCGAGTCCGCCCGCCCAGCCCGAGGGCGGCTTCACGCCGGCCACGTGCACGACGGGCGCAGCCCAGAAGCGAAACGCCTCCAGCTTCAGGTGCGGCAGGCCGATGGCGATCACGATGCCGAGCGTCAGCAGCACGCCGATCCAGAGCACGATCGAGAATTTCCCGATCGCGCCGATCCTGCGGAAGAGGAAGAGTGTGACGAACAGGCAGAGCGCGGCCGCGACGAAAGACTCCCAGCGCTCCGGGATGCCGGGCATCACGTAGCGCAGGTAGCGCGAGAAGCCCAGAGCGCCGGACGCGATGGAGAGCG
>JBDSFL010000326.1:0-3027 GCA_039919545.1 Thermoanaerobaculia bacterium
GACCTCCATCCCCTCTCCGGGATGGGTTGGTTCGCCTACGCCCGCTCCGCTTCACGCGCCGGCCTCGGGACGAAGCTCTTCCTCGATCGCAACGACGCTCTCGTCCATTTCGATCCGAAGGAAGGCACGAGGGTGCTCCTCGGAGGAACCCATTAAGATCAGGGCGTGACCACACCAGCCCGTCAGCAGGCTCGACGCGTGCTCGAGATCGAATCCGACGCCATCCGGTCGCTCCTGGACGATCTGGACGAAGGATTCGATCTCGCCGTCGCGGCGATGAAGCAGACCACCGGTCGCGTCATCGTCACGGGCATCGGCAAGAGCGGAATCATCGGCCAGAAAATCGCGGCCACGCTGGCCTCCACCGGCACGGCGGCATTTTTCCTCCATCCCTCGGAAGCGATTCACGGCGACCTCGGGATGATCCTGTCCGGCGACGTGGTCCTCGCGCTCTCGTATTCCGGTCAGTCCGATGAGGTGGTGGCGCTCATCCCCCATGTGAGGCGCCGCGGGGCCACGCTCATCGCCATGACCGGGCGGCCGGAATCGACACTCGGGAAAAATGCCGACATCCTCGTGCGCTGCACGATTCACGAAGAGGCCTGTCCTCTGAACCTCGCGCCCACGGCCTCCACCTCGGCCCAGCTGGCCATGGGAGACGCGCTGGCCATGGCGCTCTCCGTCGAGAAAGGCTTTCGACCGGAAGACTTCGCCGCGCTCCATCCTGGCGGAAAGCTCGGCAAGCGCTTCCTCCGCGTGGCGGATCTGATGCACACCGGCGACGCGATACCGCAAGTCGCGCCCGACGCCCCCATGCGCGAAGTCGTTTACGAGATGTCCAAGAAGCGGCTCGGCATCACGGGCGTCGTGGACGCCGACGGCAGGCTGCTGGGCGTCGTCTCCGACGGCGATCTGCGCCGTCTGCTGCTGAAAGACGAAGCCCGGATCTGGAAGGACACCGCGCGCGACGCCATGAATGGCACCCCCAAGATGGTGGCGTCGACGGCGCTGGCCACCGAGGCGCTGCGCGGCATGGAGGAGAAGAAGATCACCTCCTTCTTCGTGGTGGACGACGAGATGCGGCCCATCGGCATCCTGCACCTGCACGATCTGTGGGGCATCGAATCCATCTGATTTCGGAGCCTCGGGACCTGTTCTCGAGAGGTGGCGGATAATCACCCGATCATGCCCGCAGCACCCAGTGCCCCGGACGATCTCCGCACCAAGCTGAACCGCATCCGCGGTCTCGTGTTCGACGTCGATGGCGTTCTGACCGACGGCTCGCTCACCTTCGACGAGGAAGGGCGAGAGCTGAAGACGTTCGACGTGAAGGACGGCCTCGGCCTCGTGCTGCTGCGCGACCTGGGCTACCGCATCGGCATCATCTCGGCGCGCAGCTCGAAGGTGGTGGACGCCCGCTGCCGCGAGCTGAAGATCCCGCCCGAGAGCGTGCTCCAGGGCGAGCGCGACAAGGTCGCCGCCTTCGACCGCCTCATCAACGCCTGGGAGCTCGCGCCCTTCGAGGTCCTGGCCGTGGGTGACGATCTCCCCGATCTCGGCATGCTGCGGCGCGCCGGAATCGGCGTCTGCCCCTCGGATGCCGTCACCATCGTGCGCGAGGCCGTGGCGCTCCGTCTGAGCAAGCCGGGGGGCGCAGGCGCCGTCCGCGAGCTCTGCGACATGCTTCTCGACGTCCGGCGCGGAGCGCGCGCCGATCGGCCCGCTGCGGTGACCTCCGGTTCAGCCGTCGAAGCGGTGTCGACCGACGGGGATCTGATCCAGTTCCCGACAGGCAGGAGCTAGAGCCCGAGACCCCTTGGCCTACGACCGCTTCTTGAAGACGTAGGCCAGGAGGATTCCCAGCAGGTACAGCAGGATCATCGGCACGGCGAAGGCGCACTGCGTGGGGATGTCGGGCGTGGGCGTGATGAATGCCGAGATCACGAAGATGATCAGCACCGCGTACCGGAATTTTTTCAGCAGCCACTTCTCCGTGACGACGCCGATGCGGGCCAGGAAGAAGATCAGGATCGGCGTCTCGAACACGAGCCCCATGCCGAGCAGGATCTTGGACAGGAGATCGAGGTAGTCGTCGATCTTCAGGACCGGCTGGAAGTCCTTCCCGACCTGCACCAGGAAGTTGGCCACCATGGGGAACGCCACGAGGTAGCCGAAGCTCGCGCCGCCCAGGAAGAAGAACACGGACGCGATCACGAACGGGGCGGCCCAGCGCTTCTCGTGCTTGTAGAGCCCGGGAGCGATGAAGAGCCAGAGCTGGTGCAGCAGCACGGGGCTGGCGACCATCACACCGGCGAGCAGCGCGATGTTCACGTACAGCATGAACGGCTCGGTGAGTTGCGTGTACGCGAGCTTCGTCCCCACCGGGAGCACCTTCAGGATGGGCCGAGAGAGGAAATGGAAGATGTCTTCGGCCTTCCACCAGCAGATCGAGAAACCGACCGCCACGGCGATGGCCGAAACGAAGAGCCTCTTTCGGAGATCCTCGAGATGCTCGAGGAACGACATCCGCGGAAGGTCGTCTTCCGGTTCGCCGGTGGTCACTGAGGTGTCACTGATGAGCGGATTCGTTCAGACGAAGGCTCACGACGGGGTGATCGGAGGGTCGGCCGGCTCGAGCGGCAGGACGGCACCCGCAGCCGCTTCACCGACCACCGGCGAGCGGGGCACCGCGGAAGCCACCGCTATGGGCGCTACATGCGCCGCGGTCTCGATCGGCCCCGCGGGCGTTTCCTCTTTCACCTTGTCCATCTCGTCTTCGATCGTCCTCTTCAGATCGTTCGAGGCTTTTTTGAACTCGCCGAGGGCCTTCCCCACCGACTTCCCGATCTCGGGAAGCTTCTTGGGGCCGAAGAGGATCAGCGCCAGAACCATGATGAGGATCAGCTCCGGCATTCCGAGATTGCCCATCGACGAGATTGCCTCCGGTCCCGATGGTCCACTCCACCCAGTTCGATGTCAAGGTGGCGGCTTTTCAGGAGGCTGGTGTCAAGCGGCGTGGGCCGCGCG
>JBDSFL010000331.1:0-3541 GCA_039919545.1 Thermoanaerobaculia bacterium
CGGATCTGTGCGGGGGGCGGCCCGAAAGGGCCGTCCCTACCGCGATAGGTGGCCCCCAGGTGAACTAGGTGAACTGATCGCGGACCTGGCCACTGTTCCGGCATGCAGAACTCGGTCAGGCGGCGCATGACGGGCGGCGCGAGTCGTCCATGTGGGGAAGTGGCCCAGGCCTGGTCCCGTGCGCCGGATGAATGGGATGACCTAGCGAACGGGGCAGGCACCTACCCGCGAATCGTGGGCAGGACTCCGCGGATTGTCCCGGCGTGGAAGTGAATTTCACTCGCGGCGACCGCGACGCGCGCTTCCGCAGGCGCTCCCGCGAAAAGTGCTCCCGATCCCGAGATCACGCACTTCCCTGCTTCCTCCACCGGGAGCAGCGAAACGATTTCATCCGCTTCCCTCAACATGGCTCGCCAAGCTCGGGAGAGCTCTCCGGCATCAGGAGGAGGATCGTCGAACGACAGCTCCTGGACCTCGGGCGCAGAGTAATGGGAGGAGCGGCGGGCGTGCTCGAGGATCGACCGGGGGCTGAAGCCAGGGTCTTTCCCGCAGGCCGCCCAGGCGAGATATCCGAGTTGCTGGATGCGCTCGTGGCAACCGATGAGGTCCACCCAATCCCTCACCTCGAGCCGCCCCACCAGCGCCAGGGTCTTGTTGGTGGCCAGATCGAGCGGATGAAGGGTGAGTCCCAGCTCGTCGTCTCGCACCAGCGGAAAAAAGCGATACGCACTGTCCCGAACCCATTGAACGAGGACCGAGCCCTCGTCCTTCGTCACGACCGCCTCGACGTACGCCGGCCGTTCCGTCGCAACGGCCACGTCGTAGCCGTTGGCGAGAAGAAGCCTCCGGTCAGCGTCCCAGCTCGCCGCGAGGGCCTCCTGGGTGTCGTGGAACAGGTCGATGTCGCGCGAGATTCTCGACGCATGAAGAGCCAGATTCAACGCGACGCCGCCGGCGACGTAGCTCTCTCCTTGCGCGACCCGGTTCTCCGCGATCAGGCGGCAGACGGCGCGCTGGAATTGCGTGAGAGCCATTTCCTCAATCTCCCTGCTTCCTGGAAGGCATTTCGGTCGCCGTGACGCTCGATCTGCTCGAGCGCCCTCAGGATCTGCTCCGGAGTTTCGGGGTAGTAATCCGGAGTCAGAAACCAGAGACACCGCGCCCGGCACCCGTCGACGAGGATGCGCAAGCTCTGGAGGAACTCTTGTCGGGATCCGTCCATCGAAGTCACGTTAGCAGAATTGCCGGGCCGCGTCGGTGATCGACATTCGTGACGAGCGTCAGGGAAGGTAGCTGCGAAAGACGTAGTCCTGGTCGGCTCGGGATCGATGGCATTCGCCACAGGACGCGGTGTCGGCGTCGACCGCGCGCTTTCCCTGGCGAATGAACATGAACATGTTTCGATTCTAGATCCGGCGGGAGACGGCTATTTCGAGAGGTCGAAATACCAGGACACGCCGGCCGTGTAGGCCTGGCCATCGTGAATACCGAGCTCTCGCGCCTTCTCATCGAAGGGCGCTCGAGCATTCATCCGATCGAAGGGGAGGCGAAGGGGCTGAGCGGAGAAGCGGACGTCGCCATGACGGACGGTCGCCTCGATCTCGAGCCGCCCCCCGTCGGTCATCTCGAATTTCCCGTCGAGGGGCTGCGCTCGGGAAACATGCTGCAGGACTTCGAGACGATGCGCCGGCTGGAGGCGAAGAAGTCTCCGATCGTCTCGGCTGATCTGCGGCGAGTGATCCTCGAGCCGGGAAGCCCCGACCGCTACCGAATCGACGCCGACCTCACGTTTCACGGTCTCACCCGCAGGATCGCGGTGGACGCGACCGCGCAGCTCGGCGAAAGCCAGGCGGTGCTCGAATCCGAGTTCACTTTCGACGTGACGGCCTTCGACGTGAAGCCCCCGAGCTTCCTCGGCCTGTCAGTCCGGCCCGAGGTGAAGGTCCGCGTCCGGCTCGTGCTCGACGCCGTGTGAGCGGAGCGGATCCGGACCGGAGCACCCGATTGTCGAGACCCGTATTCTGTGAGCCGTCGGTCTCGACCTCGTTCAACCTCCGGTGCGCCGGATCAGATCCGTCTGCAGGTTCCTCGCCCGGTCGAGGAAGAGGATGCCGTGCAGATGGTCCACCTCGTGCTGCAGGATCACTGCCTCGAAATCGTTCAGCTCCTCGGAGGCCGGCGTGCCGTCGGCGCCGCACCAGCCGGCCGTGGCCCGCCGCGCTCGCTTCACCGTGACGAGGATGTCGGGGAAGCTGAGGCAGCCCTCGCGCGCGAACTTCCACTGCGACTGCTGCGTGATCACGGGGTTGACCAGCACGCGCAGGCGGTCGCGCGCCGCGTTCGCGGCCGAGTCCATCACGAAGATGCGGAGCGACTCGCCGACCTGCGGCGCCGCCAGCCCCACCGCCCCCTTCTGCGCATACATCGTCTCGATGAGGTCGACGATCAGGTTCTGACATTCCGGCGAGGCGAGCTCCTCGGCCGGCACGGGCCGGCCGGGCAGGCGGAGCATCGGATCGGGGTAGAGGAGGACGTCCCGGATCATGCTCTAGAGCGTGTACTCGTCGAGCCGTTCGGCGCGGATGTCGAGCCCTTCGCTCGCGCCCAGCTCGCTCAGGCCGCGCGCGAGCGCCTCGTCCGAGAGCGTCTCGGGAACCTCTGCCTCGGCCATCATCAGGAACACCGGGGCCTCGCTGGCCCGGGTGAGACGCCGCGAGGAGAGACTCAGGATGTTGACCTCGAGGCCCGCCAGGTACCGCGTGACGTGGAAGATGATTCCCGTGCGGTCTGGCCCCGAGACCGAGATCGAGTAGCCCCGCCCTCTCGGCGGAATCGTTTCGCGTTCGGTGTCGATGGGCCGGAGCGAGAGCACGAGGTCGAACCGCGCCATTGCATCGCCCAGCCGTTTCTCGAGCACGTCCAGAGCGACACCGGCCGGCAGGAGCGCGATCACCAGCATCGCGAAGTGATCCTCCAGCCGCGTCATGCTCGTGTCCTCGATGTTGCAGCCGGCCTCGTGCAGCACCTGCGTGAGCGCGGCGACGATTCCCGGGCGGTCCTTGCCCGCTCCCGAGACGAGCAGCTTCCTCATGAGGGAACCGGCCGCGGAGCGGAAGGCAAGGAGAGGCGCATCGCGAGAGCGATGATGCCATCGAAGGCGCGGCGGTTCGTCGTCGAGCCGATCGCCGGGTCGTGCGGATGGTCGCCGGTGCTCGTCGGCTCTCGTTCGTCGGCCCGCGAGAGTGCCGAGAGCTGGCATCTGTGCTCTGATGGCCGATTCGGAGGTCTCTTGGAAGCCATCCTGCTGCTCGGTCTCATCCTCCTGAACGGGCTCTTCGCCATGTCCGAGGTCGCGCTCCTCACCGCGCGGCGGCCGCGCCTGGCCAAGCTCGCCGCCGATGGGGACATGGGTGCTGCCGCCGCCCTCGCGCTCGCGGGCGACCCCACGCGGTTTCTCTCGGCGATCCAGATCGGCATCACGTCCATCGCGATCCTGAGCGGCATCCTCGGCGAAAACGTGCTCGCCCAGCCGCTCGCGGCG
>JBDSFL010000460.1:0-3852 GCA_039919545.1 Thermoanaerobaculia bacterium
CCCGCGGCCCGGGCTTCGCCGGCCCGCGTGAGGCCGGGATGCTGCTGCCAGCCGATCTCCTTCTCGATCGAGGGATGGATGAAGCGCTCCTCGATGCGCGCTACGCCGACCACGAGCGCGAACGCCATCCCGAACAGGAAGCCGCCGATGTGCGCCCACCACGCCACGCCCGCATCCGGCATCAGCCAGTTCCAGATGAGCTGCTCGAGGAACCAGAAGGGGAGCACGACGAAGGCGGGAAGGGCGAAGGTGAAACGGATGAAGGGGAGGAAGAGGATCGGCACGCAGAGGAACTTGATGCGCGACTGGCCGAGCCGGATGAGGAACGCGCCCATCACCCCGGCGATCGCGCCCGAAGCCCCGATGAGCGGCGTCATGGCGTCGGGAAACTTCATCGCGTGGGCGAACGCGGCGACCACGCCGGCCACGAGATAGAAGCCCGCGAACATCGGGCGGCCGAAGACGTCCTCGAGGAAGGGAGCGGTGATGAATAGAAAGAGCATGTTCCCGAGCAGGTGCATCCACCCGCCGTGCATGAACATCGAGAAGAGCACTCCCTGAGCCGTCTTCTTGCCGGGCACGAATCCGAAGCGGTACGACGAGCTGGCCTGGAATGCTTCGACCAGGCTCCTGCCGCGGCGCGCCAGCTCCTTCTGCTCCTCGGCCATCGCCTCCGGCTCGGGGAAGAGCGGGCTGAGCTTGCGCATCTTTTCGTGCTCGGCGTCGATCTGCTTGCGAATCCGGCTCGCGCGCGCCGTGCCCCAGTAGTCGGACAGCTCCTTGGGCAGCTCGAGGTAGGGATGCGCCTGCCAGTACTGGACGAGGTGAATCGTGCGCTTGCGCACCTCGCGCGAGTTTTCCTTGTCCGCGCCCCCCAGCGTCATCAGACCGAAGACGAGGGTGTTCAGGCTGAGCAGGACGATGGTGACCCAGGGCAGACGCCTGACTTCGCTGTTGACCTGTCCGATCGGGATCAGCATCGGTGACCTTCTCCGTCGCGGGATCGTGAAGCTGAATCTTAGATCGTCGAGGGCGCTCTCGTGCTTCCCCGGGTAAGTCTCCGTTCTGGAGCACGAAACTCCGAAACACCCCGGTGACGCGAAAGGCTTTCGAGCGGCTCCCCACGTTACTTTGTGGCACAAAGCATGCGATGGACGCTGGACGGAGGCTTCGAATGACACGCTCGGTCCTCGTCAAGGTGCTCTTCACGGGCTTTCTCGTCCTGCTTCTGCTCATCCCGAACCAGATGATCCAGTCCGTCGTCAACGAGCGGCAGTCGCGCCGCAGCGAGGCGGTCGCCGAGGTGGCGTCGCACTGGGGCGAGGAGCAGACGCTCGTCGGGCCCCTCCTCACCGTGCCGTTCCGCATCGTCTTCAAGGATGCGAAGGGCCGGGAGCAGACACGTCACGACCACGTGCAGCTGTTCCCCGAGAGCCTCGACATCGATGCCGTGGTGCGGCCCGAGCAGCGGCGGCGCGGCATCTTCGACGTCATCGTCTACGAGACCGACCTGAACGTGAAGGGGACGATGCCGGCCATCGACCTGGCCGCAATCGGCGTGACCGCCGAAGACGTGCTCTGGCCCGACGCCACCTTCTCGGTCTCGGTGAGCGGCACGCGCGGCATCAAGGAGCCGCTCCGTCTCACGTGGGAGTCCGCCGAGATCGCCTTCGAGCCGGGCCTGGGCCGCTCTCCGCTGTTCACGGCGGGAGTGCACGCGAAGGTTGCCGCGCTCTCTCCCGTCAACAAGGCCCACCCGTTCTCCTTCAAGATGACGCTGCGCGGAAGCCAGTCGCTCTCGGTGGCGCCCGTGGCCGTGCGCACGAGCACGCGCATCCGCTCGAGCTGGCCGCATCCCAGCTTCTACGGCGCGGTCCTGCCGGATACGCGCACGCAGGGGGCTGCCGGCTTCGACGCGCGCTGGGCGGTGTCGTACCTGGGGCGCAACTACCCGCAGCAGTGGCGGCTGGAGGCCTGCGACCGCCCGACGCTGCAGAGCGCGATCTCGGCGTCGGCCTTCGGCGTGCGCTTCTACCAGCCCGTGGATCTCTACCAGCTCTCCACGCGAACGATCAAGTACGCGATCCTCTTTCTCGGGCTCACGTTCCTCGCCTTCTTCCTCTTCGAGGTGTTCGGCGAGCTGAGGCTGCACCCTTTGCAGTACCTCTTCGTCGGCTCGGCGCTGCTGCTCTTCGGGCTGCTCCTGGTAGCCCTGTCCGAGCACATCGGTTTCCAGCGCGCGTATCTGGCGTCGGCCGCGGCCACCATCGCGCTCATCACGGCGTACAGCGCCTACGTGCTGGTGAAGAAGGCACGCGCCGCGCTCATCGGCGGGATGCTGTGCGCTCTCTACGGTTCGCTCTTCATCCTGCTGCAGATGGAAGACGAGGCGCTGCTCGCGGGCACGCTGGGGCTCTTCACGATTCTCGCCGTGCTGATGCTGATGACGCGCCGTGTGGACTGGTACGCCGTATCCGTGGGCGGACCGCCGCGTGCCCCGGCCGTCCCGCCGGTCTCCTTCACGAGACCGTGAAATGGGTTCCTGCCGCCCGGAGCTCCTTCCCGCTTACGGATCGGCGCGGAGGTCCGTAGAATCGCCGCGTGATGAGCCTTTTTCCCGAACTGGACCCGCAGCGCGTCTTCCGTCTCCCTGTCTCTCAGCTGCACACCCTTCACGTCGAAGAGGTCGGGCCGGCGGATGGCGCCCCGATCCTCTTCTTGCACGGCGGGCCAGGCGCGGGCATCTCGACCATGCACCGCCGCTTTTTCGATCCGAGCTTCTGGCGCGTGATCCTGTTCGACCAGCGAGGCAGCGGGAAGAGCACGCCCCTGGGCGAGCTGCGCGAGAACACGACCTGGGACCTCGTGGACGACATCGAGCGCTTGCGAAAGCACCTCGGCATCGAGAAGTGGGTGGTGTTCGGCGGCTCGTGGGGCTCGACGCTGGCGCTGGCCTATGCCGAAAAATTTCCCGAACGCGTGCAGGGACTCATCCTCCGCGGCATCTTCCTGGCGCGCCGGAGCGAGATCGCCTGGACCTTCGACGACGGCGCACGCCGCATCTATCCCGACGGCTGGGACGAATTCATCGCGCCGCTCTCGGCGCGCGAGCGCGGCGATGTCCTGCACGCCTATCACCGCAAGCTGACCTCGGACGACCACGCTGTACGGCGCGCCGCGGCCATCGGCTGGAACAAGTGGGAAGAGCAGGCCAGCAAGCTGGTCGCCTCGGCCGGCGAGATTCCCGAAGACGAGATCGAACGTGAGATCGCTCTGGCCCAGATCGAGGCGCACTACTTCGTGAACGACTCGTTCCTGCTGCCCGACAACCAGCTGCTGCGCGACGCCGTGAACCTCCAGGCGATTCCCGGCATCATCATCCACGGCCGCTACGACATCGTCTGCCCGCTCACCTCCGCGTGGGAGCTGGCGCACGTGTGGAAAAAGGCGAGGCTGGAAGTGGTGCCGGGCTGCGGACACGCGGCGGACGAGCCGGGCATCACCGACGCCCTCGTGCGTGCCACCGAAGAGTTCAAGGCGCACGTCCGCTAGCTCGGAACGTTTCGATCGTTTCGCCGTGCCGCTGCTTCCTGAGCTGAAGATCGTTCGCGACGAGCCGGGGCGCCGCCTCGTCCTGGAGGGGGACCAAGCGGCCGTCCCCCCCTGGTTCTTCCCGGCGGTCCTCTTGTTCGTCGCTCTCGTGCCCAACGTGGGGAACTTCGACCATTTTTGGTTTGCCTGCTGCGGTGCGAGGTGAGCGCACGCGTGGGCGGCGAGAAGCTCCTGCTCATCGGCACCAAGGTATTCAAGGATGACGCGGGGGCGGCCTACCGCCGCGCGCTTTCGCTCGCC
>JBDSFL010000557.1:0-5565 GCA_039919545.1 Thermoanaerobaculia bacterium
GGAGGCCGCAGTGAAGACACCCACGACGCCTGTTCGCTCCGCGTCCGCGACACGCCCGCCGGCGACGGCGACTCCGCGGACTGCGGAAGGGCCAGCACCGAAGGCCGCGAGGGTGGAGATGGAGCACGGAGCGTCGTCGCGTGCGGGTGGGGACGCCAGGCCCAACCCGAGTGTCCCCCGGACCGCGACGCCTGACGGTTCCGTCTCACGGACGGGCATCGGGCGGTCTGGACACGCGCATCGTCGTGAGGTGATCCTCGAGGGTCTCTCCGAAGCGCGCCCGCAGCTGGGTGCGCTCGAGGGGGTGATCGACCTCGCGTGCTTCCTCGGGCTCGGCGTGCTCGCGTGGAGCACGCGCGAGCTTCGGCGGAGGCTCTCGGTCGTCGAAGGCCAACTCGCGGCCGCCGGAGTCGCCGCACCAACGTCCGCGTCGCCGTCCACGTCGCCGTCCCCGTTGCCCTCGTCAACGCCCGTTTCGGGTGATCTTCACGCGCTCGTGACCGCGGGATCGCCGGACGACGCGCTCGCGGCTCTGTCAGCGGCCGCCGCGTGTCGCGGCTTCTCGACGCTCCCGCAGCCTCCGCGAGCGGCCTGGGGCTCCGGCGTCGCCTCCATCACCGGGCACGTTCGCGCCGAGAACCAGGATGCCGCGATCGCGTTCGACATCGGGACGACGCAGATCGTGATTGTCGCCGACGGGCTCGGGGGCCTCCCGCGCGGACAGGAGGCGGCACGACTCGCCCTTGGCTGGGCCGCGCTCTCGGTCGCGGAGATCCTCGCGGCGTCCGAGAAACCGCCAGTGCTCCCCCAGCTCGTCGCTGAGAAGGCGCTCCTCGACGCGGCCTCCGCCCTCTGCGCCCGGGCGGCTACCTCGGGTCTCTCGACCGCACGAGACGGACTCCGCACGACGCTCGCCATCCTGGTCGCCACGCCCACGCTGTACGGCTACGCCTACCTCGGCGACGGCGGCGGAGTCGTCCTCCGGGCCTCCGGCGAGCGTGAGCGATTCCTCGTCCCGCAGAAGGGTGATGGCGCCCTGAACGTCGTGGCCGGGAGTCTCGGACCCGTCCTCCAGGGCTGTCCCGAAGTCGGGCTACTCCCGCGGCGGGCCGGAGACACCGTTCTCCTCGGCACCGACGGCGTGTTCGACCGGGTTCCTGACTCGTTCCCGACGGTCGTCGCCGACGCGCTCCGCCAGCACCGCGGCGACGCCCAGCGCGTCGCGTCCATGGCGGTGTCGCAGCTCGCGGACGCGCGCGACGGCTCCGGGTGGGTCTGCGACGACAACCTCAGCCTCGGCATCCTCTGCACGGCCGCCGCTGCCGTCCCCGCTGCCCGCACCGTGCGCCGGACGACCGCGTCGTCCGGCCGGAGGTGACACCGTGCTCGCGATCGGGCAGACGCTGCGCTGCGCGTCGGGCGAGGAGGTGCTGGTGGAGCGGGCCTTCACCCCGGGCGGGCAGGGCTGCGCCTACGCGGTCCGCCGAAGCAAGGGCGGCCCGCAGGCGGTCGTGAAGGTGTTCCACGACCGCTTCGACCGCGCCGAGACGCAGCGGCGGCTCGAGTTCCTCATCGGCCAGCGGCTCGGCGCGGCGTGTCCGGTCCTCGTCCCGCCGCGGGAGTTGGTCGCCGACGCGGCGCACGTGGGCTACCTCTCCGACCTCGCCCCCGGTGAGCCGCTCGAGGATTTCCTCGGTCACCCGGGACTCACCATCCACGACAACCTGACCCTGGCCGCGGCGCTCGCCCACGCCTTCAGCGTGCTGCACGGACGCGGCCTCGCACACGGCGACATCCACGGGTCCAACGTCCTCGTGGCCTGCATCGACGGGAAACCCCGGGCGTCGGTGATCGACTTCGACAACTTCGGCGCCCCTGCGGTACCGCCCCCGCCGATGGTGGGCCAACTGCTCTACCTGAGTCCAGAGCTGCGGCGCGCGCTCAGCGCCGGTCGACCGGCGGTACCGGACGTCCGATCCGACCTCTTCGCGCTCGGCGTCCTCATGCACGAGACCGTGCTGCTCCTGCACCCGGCCGTGGGCGCGGACGGGACGCCGGAGTCCTTCGACCGCGCGATGATGGATGGCTGGCTCCACGACCCGGCACGCCCGATGCGGCCCACGGGTGTCGGGGGCATGCCTCCGGGGGCGCTGAACGCCGACCTCCAGCGTCTGTTCCGTCTGTCGCTGAGCCCCGATCCGGCTGCGCGGCCGCCGGCTCTCGCGTGGAAGGACGCCCTTCTGGCCGCACTGAAGACGGTCCACGCCTGCGACGCGTGCGCGCTCCCCTTCCTCGTCGACTCCTCGAAGGTGGCCTGCCCCTCGTGCAGCGCCGTCTTCCCGGACTACCTCCTCCGCCTGCCGGACGGGAGGACGCTTCGGATCGGCGCCGCGGCGGTACTGGTCGGCCATGAACTCCTCAAGAGCCCGCGCGTGAGTCGGGAGCACGCGGTGTTCAGGAAGATCGGGCCGGAGCTCTTCGTCGAGAACCTGGGGCGGAACGGGACACGGCGCTGGAGCGGCTCAGCGTGGGTGCGGCTCCCGGATCGGTCCCCCATCCTCCTGTTCCCCGATGACCGGCTCAGGCTCGGTGATGTTGACGTTGTGATCGCGGTGGCAGCGAAGGTCCGCGGTGCGGCGTGATGACGTTCGCCTCGACAGGAATGGATGCTCACCTGGACTGGAATCCGCAACCTTGTTGTCTCGGACTCGGAGGCAACGTCTGCTCCTCAACGTGTGAGGCCCTAGACAGACTCTTGCAATTCCGGCGAATCTAGCGCTTATGTGTGCTTGCGTGCTGCGCAGGTCGGTTCGCTCAAGTGCATATGCGACGCTGCCAACACTCCCGACTCGATGACTTCCACCCCATCTCCCATGCGCCGTCAATCAATCGAGCAAACGCGAGTACCGGGGGCTGCCCTCGCCCACCAATCCGAAGCGTTCGTCGTACCAATCGCTGATGGGATTGACTCGCGCGCCCTTGATCTGCTCGCAGAGAGGCTCTGGCGCTTTGACGATCCTGAGAAGGCCGCGGCAGTGCTCTCGCAAGTCAGCGAACGGAACAGGATGCTCCGCCTTGGGCTCCGATACCTGCAAAGCAGGCGACTCGAGGCCGCCATGGTTCTCTTCCTGGCAGCAGACGCTTTTCCCCATGAGGAGCTCCTCGCCTTTGCGACACGCTGCGAGAACGAGGGTCGATCGGGGGACGCCGAACGAGCCCGCGCAGCGGCAGGCGCGCTTCCGCCTGATCAGCTCATCGAATTCGGTAGACGCGTCGCAGTGGCCGACGTGCGCGAGGCAATCCAGGCCTTCCGGGCGGCTGGAGCTACCTCGGAGCTACGAGCGCTCGCAACCGAGCGTCAACCGCTTCCCGTCCGCATCCGCGCCCTCGCCGCCGCGGGAGGTCACGATGAGCTGGTGAGGCTCGGCCGTAGCTTCGAATCGGTGCGCGGCTTTGCTGAAGCCATCCAGTTGTACGTTGCTGCCGGCGCGACGGCTTCCCTCGAGGCGCTTGGCGACTATCTCAGCGTCAACCTCCTCTATCGGCACCACGCGATTCGCGCGTACGAGAGTGCGGGCGCCACCCACAAGCTCGTCGAGTGGGGCGATCGACTCCTGGCGGAAGACCTCCTGGACGAAGCCGCCGAGCTGTACCTGCACAGTGGGGTGCGCGAGAAGGTGGTCGAGGCGGCACAGCAGCTGCTGAAGACCGGCACTGACCGCTGTCGCGCCATTGCGCTCGACATCTACCGGCAGCTCGGCTGCAGTGAGGGGCTGCGTGAAGCCGCCGAGTGTTCACTCGATGCGGGTGACTGCCACGAGGCATTCGCTCTCTACCGAGAGGCTGTTGCCCTAGACGTGTTAGCGGCGGTGACCTCTCCGAATGCGGCGGTCACGCCTCCGGGGCACCTATAGGAGCGCTGATCGTCTCGCCTGATTGATCCTCATCGGTGGCTGGTGCTTGGAAGGGCTCAATCCAGCTCCCGCCGCAATTCGCGTCCTCACTTGTCTTCCATAACGCGGCAAATGTATCGTACAGCGCCTTGAGAGCCGCCGATCCTGTGATGATCTTCACGACGCACGCGGGGCTATCGAGGTTGAGATCCGATAGGGCAGCGCCTAGCCACGTGTAGGCCTCGGGACCGTCCCTACGTCCGATGAGGAGCAGCTCCAGCGTTGGCCATGACGAATGGTCCCACTCCATCCGGAGCGGGCCGAGGAGTTGCGGCTGCTCCACTAGCTTGTCCCCCTTCAGCCTGAGCCACCTCGCACCTCCCCCCCGACGGCTGGAGCGGTGCATCGCCTGGCCATACCAGTCGCCCAGCGATAGCCATCCCGCGTGTTCGAGTGCCTCCTTCAGCGTTGCTCCATTGACGTTATCCTCCCATTGGCTTGCGTCCTCACCCGGGGGTGGGAGGCGCCCTATGTTCTTAAGGACGTCAAGATTCTGTTGTAGGGTGGTCGAGATGAACGCGGTTCCTATCTGCAGGTCATTCCCTTCTTTTTCCGGTGCGAAGAGCGCGAGTTCACACCCCAGAACGGGGAGCTGATTGTTGGGAGGGCGCTTCCCCTCGGGAGTTCCCGCCGCAGTCGCAAGTCCCGCTACGCTCCTCCAAGAGAGATCGCGGGTGGCGTACTCCGGCTCAGGCCTCCCAGCGGCCCGAAAGATCTCACCCAGCCACGCCGTCATGGCGTTAGGCGACGCCGGTGCCGCGCGCGCCCCGGACTTCCGGAGTCGACCATCCCAGAGGAACCAGTTCCCCAGGGAGATGTCGAGCTCGGCGCTGGTCAGGGTCTTCCCGTCAGCGGAAGTACCTCGCGCTTCAGCACCATCCAGTCGCTTGGCGCCGGGCAGACTATCCAACGGGACGCCCGAGTCTGCCAGGATGGTCAGCCGCTCGTACTCCACGATACCAGTCTCTGCCTTGCCTCGGCAGTGACCGACGACCTGATCGACGAATGCCCGGAGCGTCCCGCCCCTGCTGGGCCCGATTCCCGTGAGCTCATTCTCGGGCCACCAGAAGGAGGGTAGCGCGAACTCGGTTGGAAGAAGGGTCGTTATTGCGCGAACTACGTAGTCCCGCCTTTGACCTTCGTCGGCAGCACGAGTTCCCTTTCCAACTCCCGTTTGGATGTCTCCCAGCCAGCGGCGGGAAACATCCACGAACACCGAGTCGACCGTGACGCAGGAGATCGAATCATCACCGCGTCGGACAGTCCCCGTAGCAGGTGCCCTCTGCAGGCCGTCTCCGCTCTCCTCTCCGATGAACGCCTCGAACAGGTGCCGCACGACGCGCTTCGACTCTGGCTCCGCGGGGGTATCCCTGACCGCCCACGAACGCACGAACGCGACGATCGCTTGCCAGAAGGCAGACTCCTCCTCGATGCCGGTACGTTCGACGAAGGCTCTCCCTTCAGACATGAGAGGCGCCCCATTCGAAAGGCTGCTCGTGTACTCCGCCAGACTGCGGATCGCATCGGCGAGGGGTGCCAGCTTCTCAGTGACCTTGTCAGCCGCCTCACTGACCTTCTCACTCGCCTTGTCAAGTGTCTTGCCTGTCTTGGA
>JBDSFL010000564.1:0-9136 GCA_039919545.1 Thermoanaerobaculia bacterium
GCCATTTGGCGTTGCTGCAAGACATGGATTCCCGCGCAGATGCCAGCGCTATCGGACGTCGAAGTCTGGCATGACATCATCTGGGCCGAGTGCGACAAACTGACGCTCGATCAGGTCGCCGCATTTATGGAGGACGACGGAACGATCGAAAAGCTGGCAGCCGAACTCCAGGGAAAAGAAGTCCACGATTGGCTCATGGACTTCTACGCCACGTTGAAGCTCGACGAATCCGTCTTTCAGGCGGTCGTCAACAAGCGTCGCATCTTTCCGAACCAGAACGGGACATTCAATCGAAAGGCCGACCTTTCCCGCGACGCCGGTGATATCGACGCCACGCTCCTGGACATCCTCGAATTGTTGGGAAACGACCTGCGCGATCAGCTTCTCGATGTGGAGATCAAGACGGAGCTTGCTGATCTGTCCAAGAGAGACGGAGCGTTCGCGGTCAAGGAAATCACGGCAACGATCGAGAAAAACCTCAATGATCGGGCTGCCACGAAGCGCTTTCGCCCCGCACTTGACAAGCTTCTTTTGTGGTTCCGCGAAAACACGTCACGCGCGAAGAAGCTCTTCCCAATGCTTTATGACCAAAAGCACTTGCTCTATGACGACGACGAAATCCTCAACAATATTGAGCGTGCCGAGGAACTACACGAGCTTTTGAGCGAATACAACGTGAAGAACGTTACTGAGCTCCGCGTCGCCATCGAGAAGCACACCACAGCCTCGCGGCTCTTGCCCGTGACACAGCAGATCATCGCTAGCCTGGGAATCACGTCTGTTGAGGAGTGGGAGAAAGCGCTCGAAGACAGGGACCTGGCCGCCCTCTTCGACCATAAGTCCACACCGACGACCGACATGTTTGTCTACGCGCAATCGTTGATTCAGAGAGCGAAAGACCGCGTGAAAGCCCACCTATCGAAGCTCGATGAGTACGACCTGATCGACCTCGACGAGACAGCCGCAACAATCCTCGCAGGAGTCAAGAAGGACGGTCGGGACGTGACCATCGTCGTCAGACCCGCGTACGATGGCACAGTGATCATCTACTACCAGTCGGAACGCGACGTCCTGGACTTCGTAGACCACGAACTCTGGGTAGATACGGGCAAGGACGTCCGGCGGATCACCTTCGGTCACATCCTGAAGAAAACCGATATTCGACGGTTCCCGATATAACGCCATGGACATCGCTCAAGACATCTTGGATCGCATTGGTCAACCCGAATCCGAGCAGCTGGAATACAAAGCGGTGCTGCCACCCGCCGCGACCGTGGCGCAACTGATCAGCTCATTCGCCAATGCAAAGGGAGGAGCCATCGTCCTCGGCGTCGTCGAGAACGGCAAAGAGGTCCTCATCAACGGCCTCAGCGACGAATTCCGCGCGGTACAAATTACCGTCAAGGCAATCGATCTGCTCTCGCCACAGCCCACGGTGAAGTATGACTACGTCGTTCACCAGGGCAAGCGGCTCTTCGTCATCGACGTGCAGAAGTCGGACGCACCAGTCTCGCTCGGCGGCAAGGTCTATCTGCGGACCGGCGATCGCACGACGCTCCAGCAGGCAGGCCCTGTCAAAGCCATCCGTCACACCGGCATTGCCCGCCTGTCGAAGGCCCTCAAGGAGGATCGCAGATCTTGCACTGCCGCCAGAGCGAAGCTGTTGGACCACTACGAGAGTGTGCTCCGCATCCTCGACGATCTCGGCAGACTGCTGTATCCCAAAGCGTCCAACCTCCCGACTGACAACGCTGAAGGCAAGATGCTGATGCGCATCCTTTTCTCTTCCTGCGCCGACACGTTTGAGACGTTCATGTCGGATCTCCTTTATGAGATCTATCTCGCGAAGCCCGAGACTCTCAAATCGGACGCGCCAGTAAAGGTCAAGGATGTCCTGGACTGTTCTGACATGCAAGAGTTCATCAGTCGATACGCAAAGGAAAAGCTCAAAAAGCTGCAACGCGGCAGCGTCAACGGCTTCATAGCAGAAAACAAACAAATAAAGTCACTGGGCGTGTTCGATGCCAGGCGGCAGGAGGAGATCGAAAAGATCCTGCAGATTCGACACCTCTACACGCATCAGAATGGGATTATCGATGAGAAGTTCCGGAAGTTGTTCCCCGCCGCCAAGCTCAACGACGAATATCGAATGACACTTGATGAGTTCCTGGACCGATTCGAGTACCTTGCACGGGCCATCGAAGCCGTTGATGAGGCAGCGCGTAAGGACTACCAACTGGCATCCTTCTCATGAGGTTTGATACCCGCAGCACACCTGCAAACGAGGAGGGCCCGGCCTTTGGGCAGGCCGAGTGGTCAGGCCCCAGGAATGGAATCCGTTCACGGTCGAGTTCTTGAGGCCAAGGTCCTTCGCCGCCGCGAGCCCCGCCGACGAAATCGAGCGGTGGAACGTCCCGCCGCAACGGAGGCCATCCTCCTCGACCTGGCACTCGCAGCGCACGACGCCGTGGCGGTCGAGTTTCCGGAAGATCGTTCCGGGGGCAGGAATGCGCGGGTCGCGAACGAGCGGAGCGGCTTGGGCGGCCTTCGGAGCTTTCGCTGGGGCCCTGGCGCCGACTCGGAACTGCCTCTCGAAAGCAGCTCAGCCCGTTGTCTCTATTACGACCTCCAGAAGGATAGGGGCGTAGCCTGTCCCTGCTTGCACAGCCGTACCCACCTTAAAAACGAGACAGCACGACCAGGGTCTCAATTGACAATAGCTACTGACGGAGCCATGTTTGCTCCGTACACAGGCGCACTCAGTCGGTAAGCGATTGACCGGAGTCGTTGGGGCTGGCCTGCTCCAAGTGTCAAGGGAGGTGGCCTCAGGACTATCCAGTGTTCGGTTGACCTTCGAACGAAATCGATTAACACAATTGCTAAGGAGAATACTAAGCACATTTCACCGCCGTATCGAGCCGCGATCTTTTCGATTGCTGGCGCGCTATGCTACAACTCGCCAGCGATTGCGCAAGGCGCTGCCGGTGGCGATCTTGCTGGAACCTACCCGAACCCCACCGTGGTCAATGGAACACTCACGACCAACATCACTGGTTCGCCCGCTAACCAAGCGTCCGGCGGTGGCGATTCGGCCGGCATCTTCATCACGACCGACGCCAGAGTCACAGACTCTGCGGCTGCAATCAACATCGACAACTCTGGTCGTGGAGACGCAATCCACGTGGAGGCCGATCCTGACACCTCGTACTACAGCACCCCTCCGGGCACGTTGTCCGGAACGCTCGACATGGTCAACGGCAGTCCGACCGTCACGGCCCACAGCGGAAGCGCCTTCAACACCGGCTGGGTGGGCGACGCCATCACGTTCGGTGGCGTTCCCTATATGATTCTCTCGGCATCTACGAGCACACTGACTGTGACTCCAACACCAAGCTCCACTTCGAGTAGCGTTGCCTATGTTGTGACGACGGGCGCAATAGGCAATAGTGGGCTCGCGGTAGATATCAACCGCAGCAATAATGCTGGCTTCAATGGCAATGGCATTATTATGGTCAATCATTCGACAAAGCGGAGCAAACAATTCGGCATTTGTTATTGCAAACGAGAGCACGAACGCTTCTGTTCAAGTGAATCTTCTTGCAGATGATAACAACCTCCGCATCCAGAGAAACACCAGCGCCTCCGGCGGCACTGCGATACGGGTGTCCGACAACAGCGCGGTGAATCAGTTTACGGTGTCACACGCTGGGGTTGTCAACTCGGCGCATCAGCCACGTGGAATCTCGAACGCATCAGCGGCCCAAGCGATTCTAGCGACCACTTTCACTGACCTAGCATGCAATACTGATGAGGTGAACGAGACGGTCCACAGTACTTCTGTCAACAACAACCGATTCACTGTTCCAACCGGAGGCGGCGGGTTCTACGACATCACGGGTCAGGTCAGTTTTGTAAACAATACCAACGGGAATCGGATGATTCGTATCATCAAAAACGGTAACGTCGTGATTGCCGGCTCATTTCACCAAACCACGATCGGTTTCGATGTCTTTCAATCGCAGGTTACGGCAAAGGCGGCGCTCAACGCTGGCGACTACGTGACATTTAACGTCTACCAGAATAGTGGCGGCACGCTAAACACGATCGGAGGCAGCGGAAACACGTTCGGCTCTGTGACAAAGCTTTGGTGACAGCAGAGACGAATGCGGATGTAACAAACCAGGTGGGAGTCCGTATCTCTTGATGTACTGTCTGGCTCGCCGTGAAGGACTCGAACTATTTGCTTCCGCTGAGGGGTGCTCTTCCACGGGTCGGCCCCTACTGGACTGAGGGCTCGCGTACGATGAGACCCACGATAACGGGCGGAGCGGCAAGACGCCACCCCGCCCTTGAAGAAGAATAGGAACCCAACCCATTCGACCCGCGCGCTGTCGACGGGCCTCCGAGGCGCAACAGTCACCTATTCGGCGGTGAAGAGGAAGTCGGGATCCGGATCCGTGTCGTCGTTGAAGCGGGATACACGCTCGAGGCTGTACGGGCCGCGTTGGTAAGCAAAGTCGAGGTCGTCGTCGTGGGTCTCATCCTCGGGAAGCTCGGTCGCGAACTCGTGGGCGCCGTCCTCGTCAACCTCGGATAGGAGGTCGTTCTCGCCGTCGCTGTTCTCCTCGTAGTCGCCGTTGTCCTCCAGGAGCTCCTGCGCCTCGGCGAGGAGCGCGTCGAGGTGCTCGGCGTCGCGGAGGCGGCCGGCCTCGTACAGGCGATCGACGGTTCGGGCCGCTGCGTCCACGAGGCGCGAGAGGGCGTGGAGATCGGCCGGGATGGTCGGGCCGATCGGAGACACGCACCTCACGGAAGCTCCGCGGACGTGCCGTCGTGGGTTTGGGGGGTTTCGGGAGCGGCCGAATCGTCAGCCTCGAAGAAGTCGTCCAATATCCGATTGATCAGGACCGTCATCGGGACCCTCTTCCCGGTGCGGCGGAGGTGCTCGAGCTTGAGCTGGTAGAGGCGGCGGACGTTGCGGTCGTCGACGCGGGGCGAGTAGAGGCCGTAGCTGCTCGGCATGGCTTGGCTCACGAGCTCTCAGGTTCGTCGGGGTCGCCGTACAGCGATGCGACGACGAGGCCGCACTGGTCGCAGACGGCCTCGGGTCCCTCGTAGTGGAGTTCGGTGCTTGCGACGCGCCAGGCGGCGTCATCGGTGGTGAGCGGGTCGTCGATCACGCGGACCGTATTCAGGCAACCGGCGCAGATCCAGGAGCCGTCTCTGGTGATGTAGAAGACGGGGACGAAATCGCCGGGGAGGAGGTCGCGGAAACGGCCGTCCGGCTCGAGGAAGTCGGCGGGGAAGCGCGGCATCGTGTCACCACTCCTCGCCGTCATCGGGCTCCAGGGACTCGCCCGCGTCGAGCGGGTTGAATCCCTCGGGGCCTTCCTTCCGAACACCGCACTTCTGCCAGCAGCGGTCGCAGAGGCGGGAGTAGTAGCAGCCGAGCGAGTAGCGCGCGACGGCACCGTCCTCGCCGCACTGCACGCAGTCGATCCTCGGGAGGAATGCCATCAGTAGTCTCCTTCACGGTAGTAGTCGGCGGCGGTAATGCAGGTGTCGGCGAGCTCGTCGTCGGGGTCGGCGTCGGTCTCGGAGTGCGTGTCCTCGTCCTCGCCGAGGATCTGGGCCGCGCACGGCTCGCAGAACTGGACGGGCTCGCCGGTGTCAGGGTCGTCATAGAGGCGGACGTCCTTCGTGGATCCGCACTCGTCACAGGTCATGGCTCCTCGATTAGTGTTTGAGGTAGGTGACGGCGACGAACGGCTCGTCCCAGCAGCGGCGGCAGTCGCCGCAGTTCGAGGGAGTGCGGAGGAACTTCGGGCAGGTGGCGCTCGCGGGGTCCGTGGTGACGGCGCTCCCGACGCTGAGCCCGGGGACCTGCGGCGGGGCGTCCCCGATGCGGAGCGCGCTTGGCCGCACGGTGACGTTCGGGAGAGCAGCGAGGCGGCGGAGCGCCCGAAGGAGGGGATCGCCGTCCCGACGCCGGCGGCCCCGCACCGCCCAGCTGTGGGTCGGTGCCCAGAACCGGACGAGGGGCAACATGGTCGCGACGGTGATCCACGCCTCGACGTAGACGGCAGAGAAGAAGTCGCCCGCGTCGTGGATGCGGAAGTACGGTTCCCCGAGGCGCTGGATGTGATCGACCATCCCCAAGGCGAAGGTGCCCGTAGCGAGCGCTTGCCTCGTCCACGTGAGGCGCTCGGCCTGGGCCCGTCTCACGACCGGCCAGCGGTAGCGTCCCCGACCATCGGCGTAGCACACGGCGCAGACGGAACCGGGGGTGAACACGGCGCCCGGGCACGTCGTGCGGGCCGGGAGGCTGAAGGAGGGAGCCGGGATCGCCGACGTCTCGCTGAGGAGCTTCATGGGTCCTCCTCACGAGCAGGCGGGGTGAGTACGAGGTCGTAGATGAACGGTTGGGAGAGGCAGAGCCAAGGCATGGAGGCACGCTCCTTCCTGGCCGCACGTGCGGCCCATGTGTGATGTGTGATGCCGGACGGGTTGCAGGGATCGTCCGAACGGGACCGGTTTGCCTGCGGGACAGCGCTTCGGGCTGGAGCTACGGTCGCCCACTCTGGAAACGCAGCGCCGCGCGGGCGAGGCGGTGGACCTCGTCGATCGAGTCCCACTCGATGTGTCCCTCCGCAGCGCCCCGGTCGTACGCCGCGGTCAGGGTGCGGGCGCATTCGACGAGGCGTTCGCGGGCGGTCCGGGACTCGCTCGTGTTGTTAGGCTCGGGGTTCAGGTCGATGCAGCGGGGGATCGTGATTTCGAACTGCTCGTCGAGGTCACCACGCAGGTCGCTGTCCCCGTCGTGCTCATCGAGGATCTGGAGGAAGTACGTCTCAGGCGGGAGGTCGTCGAGGGTGTTCTGCAGCCAGGAGACCGCGGGGTTGAGGCTCGTATTCCACTTCATCCAATCCCAGAAGTAGAGGGTCTGCCCGTGGAGAGGGCTCGGAATGCGTGATACCTCGCAATCGAGCAGGTTGTTGAGATCAGTCCTGAGCGCATCGGAGCCGATCCCCGCTATACGCGTGCGAGAATCTCCTCTCCTTCGGTGCTCAGGACGAGGGCGAGCTGGGAACGGTAGCCCATGTGTATCTGCTTTGGGGTGTGCGGGTGTCGTGAGAGTGGCCGGGGGACGACGCAGCTACGAAACATGGCGGATTGTCCCGAGGCAGCGCTGGCAGGGAATCCATGAGCGCGACTCGGTCCTACAGAGACTTGCCGCGATGCGGCGCCGCCCACAGGCGCAGCGGCGCTTCAGGACAGCCCGGTGCCGTGCCTTCGTGCAGTCGAGGCAAACGGTCCAGTGGAGCGCCTCGACAGGATTGAGTGACTTCCCGCAGCCCTCGCAGCTCACGGTTCCTCCGGCGTATCGCGCAGGGTGCTCGCGGAGAAGGGCGTGACGACCAGGACGTACCGGTTGCCAATCGTCACGGTATCGAAGGGGCGTTCGGATGCGGTCGCTTCGAGGTAGAGACCGAGGTTGTCGTCGAGTGACGGTGCCTCAGCCGTCGGAAAGCCGCTGACGTTCGAGACGGCGATCGCCTCGAAGTGGTGGTGGACGCCGTTGATGGTGAGGACGCCGTAGAGCCACGCCTCGGGCGCGGCGCCTGCGTCCTCGCCCACGGGGTGGAGGAGGTCGTCGGTGAGGGTGAGGTTCACGTGGTCCTCCGTTCGCTCGTCGTGAGTTCCTGGTCAGGTACCGCTCGGCGTCACGAAGAGAACGTACGGAGAGCCGTCGAACGAGACGGTCGCGAACGGGCCATCGGCTCCGCAGGCGAGATGGTGGAGATGGATCATCGAATCGAGATCCTTCGTCGTCGCGCGCTGGACGCCCTGACGATCGGTGCCGACCGCGACGAGATCGACGAAGTGCTCGGTGCCGGAGATGAGCAGGGTCGCCCGAAGCCAGTCTCGGGAATGATCGTCAACGGGACGGAGCCGGAGGGTGGCGAGGTCGAGCGTCATGCCGCGACCCCTGCCGCGATCGGCACCGACAGTTTCGGCCGGCCGGCACGGAGGATCTTGTCTGCGGCGCGGAAGATCCGCTGTGCAGAGATGTCGGGAATCGGCGTGCCCTGTCCATACCAGGCCTGGATGTAGCCACGGCAATACGCGGCGGCTGGGATCTCGAGAGCCTCGCAGCAGAGAAGCGCGACGCCATCGGCTTCCGCTTCGCGGAGGCTCTTCGGGAGGTCGAGGCGGTCAGATACCGCCTCCTCGTCGTTGTGGAGAACGGCGTGGCCCAGCTCGTGAAAGAGCGTCTTTGCGGGGAGCTGGGCGACGGGATTGATGGCGATCGTGCGCTCACGCGCATACCCCTGCACGTTGCCGTCCGTGTGAGTGAACGGGACCTCGCGCACGCCGAGCGTCTCGAGCGCGCGGGCCTTGTCCCACGCCGGGATCTCGGTTTCCGTTGGCATCGATTCGCCCTCGGTTTGGGCGAGCACGAACCAGCGCGGCTTCCAGAGGAAGATCGTCCTGGTCGTCGGGGCGACGGCCGTGGCGGCCTCGCTCTCCGCCTCGCCGTTCGACCGCTCCTTCACAGTCACGGGCATGCAGAGGCTGAGCGCTCGCTCGCCGCGCTTCACGCGGCGGCCGAGCTCGTTCCACCGGTGGACGGTGGCGATGGGTCCGGGTGTGAGGCCGCGACCGAGGCACTGGCAGAACGCCGCGACCTGGTTTCCCAGTGAGTAGCCGTGGAAGCGCCAGTACGCCTCGAGGATGAGGCCGGGGCGCTCCACGGCTTCGATCAGGAGCTCGGACCAACGGGGTGTGGCGGGTTTCGTCATGGTTCCTCCGACGTTGAAATCAGGGCGAGGGCGCCCTCGGCCGGCCGACGTGCAGGTGGAAAGGAAAAATCCCCCTGCGGTCATGCGGTGTGGTGAGCACCGGTGCGATGCCGCGAAGATCTGCCACGTCGGCCGGAAGAGAGCGCCCTGGCTCGAGAGGAACCACGAGCGGAGTTGGTTTTGAATCCAGGTGAGGCCTGAGAACGCCCTCGGGCGACCGACGCGCACGAATGGGGAGGACCCCTGCGGTCGGGCGGGGCCAAAAGGCCCGTAGCCGCGAGACCGCATTAGTTGCGTGCCGCATCGGCCGCTGGAGAGCGTCCTCAGATTTC